>NZ_JAHZPT010000039.1:0-13791 GCF_019929545.1 Streptococcus mitis | reverse complement strand
TACCGCCGTGAAAAGGCGGTGTCTTAACCCCTTGACCAACGGACCTGAGCTGTTATTTTCAACTCTTACTATTATACCGACTTTTTAAACTTTGTCAACTCCTTTTTTAATCTTTTTTAATTAATTTTACAACAGCTTCAGTTCGGGCGGTGTGTGGAAACATATCGACCGACTGAATATAATGGATATCGTAGACTTCTACTAACCTCACCAAGTCACGAGCCAAGGTCGAAACATTGCAAGAAATATAGACCATTTTTTCTGGTACATAGGTAAGAATTGTATCTAATAACTTATCATCCAGACCTGTACGTGGTGGATCTACGATCAGAGCATCTGCTCGGTAGCCTTCCTTATACCAGCGAGGAATAATCTCTTCCGCTGTTCCTGCTTCGTAATGTGTGTTGTCAAATCCCATTCTTTTAGCATTTCGCTTAGCATCTTCAATGGCCTCTGGAATAATATCCATACCTCTAAGTGTTTTAACTTTCTTTGCGAAAGCAAATCCAATCGTTCCAACTCCACAATAAGCGTCAATCAAATGGTCTTCTTTATTAACATCCAAGGCTTTTTCCGCCTCACTATAGAGGACTTCTGTTTGTTCAGGATTTAGTTGATAGAAAGCTCGAGGAGATAGTGAAAATTCATAATCGAGTACACCTTCTTGAATACTCTCTTCTCCCCAGATAATCTCTGTCTTTTCACCATAAATCTCACTGGTTTTAGCTGTATTTGTATTCACAGCTACTGTCACAACTTCTGGAAAATCTTTAACTAAGTCTTTCACTAGTTGGGTTAAATTAAGCTGACGATTTGTAACAATAATAATCTGAACCTGTCCAGTCTTTCTTGCTCGTCGAACCATTATAGTTCTAACACCTAGAGCTTTTCTCTCATCCGTGATTGGAATTTGGTGAAAAGTAAGTAATTCCGCTAGACGATTAGCAATCACTTGGGTTTCCTTGTCTTGTACCAGGCAGTCTTTCAATTCTACTAAATAGTGAGAGTTTTGTGCATATAAGCCCGCCTTGACCTGATTCTTAAATTTTCGAGTCTGAAATTGTAACTTAGCACGGTAATACTTTGGTTCCTGCATACCAATCGTCGGGCGTATTTCATAATTTTCATATCCTGCAGGGGCAAATTTTTTCAGCGCTTGATGAAGCAAGTCCGTCTTGAACTCCAGTTGTTTATCATAATGCAGGTGCATGATTTGGCAGCCTCCGCACTCATTATAAATAGTACAAGCTGGCACAACTCGAAATTTAGACTTCTTATTAACCTTTAGTAATTTTGCTTCAACAAAGTTACGTTTAATAGAAGTAATCTGACAATAGATATCTTCACCTTTGAGAGCACCAGGCACAAAGACTAATGTTTTTTGATAAAAGCCGATTCCCTCACCATTAATTCCCATGCGCTTGATTTTTAATGGTATTTTTTGTTTCACTTTCAGATTCATACCCCTATCTTATCACATTTTGAGTTATAATAGAACTATGAAAATCACAAAACTTGAAAAGAAAAAAAGACTCTATCTGATGGAGCTTGATAATGACGACAAATGCTATATTACTGAAGATACAATTGTTCGTTTTATGTTATCAAGAGATAAGGTTATAAGCGAAGAGGAATTGAAAGATATACAGGACTTTTCCCAATTTTCTTATGGTAAAAATCTGGCCCTCTACCACCTATCCTTTAAAGCGCGCACTGAAAAAGAAGTCAGAGAATATCTGAAAAAATACGATATTAATGAAAACATAGCTTCTCAAGTCATTGCTAATCTTAAAGAAGGTAAGTGGATTAATGATAGCCAGTACGCTTATGCTATCATCAATGCCAATCAACTTTCAGGAGACAAGGGACCTTATGTACTTACTCAGAAACTAGTACAAAAGGGGATTTCAAAATCTACTATAGAAGAGAACTTGAAAGAATTTGATTTTTCTGAAGTTGCTCAACGTGTAGCTAATAAACTATTGAAAAAATATGAGGGAAAACTTCCAGCTCGTGCCTTGCAAGATAAGATAATCCAAAATCTGACCAACAAGGGGTTTTCCTATTCTGATGCTAAAAGTGCCTTTGACCAGTTGGATAGTCAAGTTGATCAAGAAACGACTCAGAAACTCATCTTCAGGGAACTTGATAAGCAATATTCTAAGTATGCCCGAAAATATGAAGGATACGAACTTAAACAGCGTTTAAGCCAAGTTTTAGCACGAAAAGGCTACGATTTTTCGGATATAGCAAGCGCTCTCAGAGAATATCTTTAATATTTTCATGTAAAATTCACAGATTTTAGGTAATTTTATGGTACAATAATAAACGATAAACTTATAAATTGTAGAAAGTTGGTTAGTTATGAAGCTTCCAAAAGAAGGCGACTTTATTACAATTCAAAGTTATAAGCATGATGGGAGTCTCCACCGAACTTGGCGGGACACCATGGTACTAAAAACAACAGAAAACGCCATTATTGGTGTCAACGATCATACACTGGTTACCGAAAGTGATGGTCGTCGTTGGGTCACTCGAGAACCGGCTATTGTTTACTTTCACAAGAAATATTGGTTTAATATCATTGCCATGATTCGCGATAATGGAATTTCCTACTATTGCAATATGGCTAGCCCCTACTATCTGGATGAAGAAGCACTGAAGTATATTGATTACGATTTGGATGTTAAAATTTTTACAGATGGGGAAAAACGTCTTTTGGACGTTGAGGAGTATGAGCGTCACAAACGCAAAATGAATTATTCTGATGACTTGGACTATATTTTAAAAGAACATGTCAAAATTCTTGTTGATTGGATTAACAATGGACGTGGTCCTTTCTCAGAAGCCTATGTAAACATTTGGTACAAGCGCTATGTAGAACTAAAGAATCGGTAAAGTTGTCAAACTGGGGTTAAGGCCCCGGTTTTTTTATTTGAAAAACCCAGCTTTTCAGCTGGGCTTATCCTTATATATCTAATTTCGTAACAGTAAATTTGATGTGGGAATAGTCTTTTTCAACATCCTTATCCAGCAAGAACGCTGTGGCGTCCTTCTTAACCTGAACCAGGTCAATATTCTGAGCCTGGGCTGCATAGACGCATCCACAATAACATTGACGATAGATATCATACTCCTCACACATCTCTACTGAACGTTTGTAGCCTTGATTTTTCTTGAAATCACTTGGAAGATAGTGTGTTGTGTAAATTTTTTGCACATCGATTCCGATGCTGTTAATGGTTTGAGAATTCTTATGAGGACTGATGGTTAAAGCCGAACCGAAGTAGTCAAAGCCTAAATCCATAGCCACTTGAGCTGTCTTATCCAGTCGGTAGTCAAAGCAAACCTTACAACGGTCGCCACCTTCAGGCTCTTCTTCCAGTCCTCTGACTAACTTACGATATTCATTTGGTTCGTAGGGAGCTTCTAGATACTGGACCGTATTTCCTGTCCGCTCATTAAAATCACTGACAAATTTCTTGGTAACATAGGCTCGCTTATGGTATTCTGCCTTGGGATGGATATTAGAATTGGCAAAATAAATGGTCACGTCTGCATACTTAGTCAAATATTCTAGAGTATAGGTACTGCAAGGGGCACAGCAAACATGCATGAGAATAGTTGGACGTTGCTCATTTTTCTCCCATACTTGTACCATCTTCTGCATGACACGGTCATAATTAATCTTCTGATTGGGGTTCATCTTGCTCAGAATTTCTTCTACATCGATCATGTTCTTCTCCTTTTTATAGTCTTATTTTATCATATAAGTTAGGAGAGCTCAAATCAATTTAGAAGTGAATATCATAAAAAGGAGGAATAGGCATTCCCTCCTTTTGTGTTTTTTATAAGTTGTTTTCTATAGAAAGCTTACATCATGCCGCCCATCATGCTTGGATCCATTGCTGGAGCCGGAGCTGCTGGTTCTGGTTTATTAGCTACGACTGCTTCCGTAGTCAAAATCAAGCTGGCTACAGATGCTGCATTTTGTAGGGCTGAACGGCTCACTTTAACTGGGTCGATAATCCCTTGATCAATCATGTTGACCCATTCGCCAGTTGCTGCGTTGAAACCTGTACCAAGCTCGGCATTTTTCAAACGATCGATAACGATAGAGCCTTCAAATCCTGCATTGTGGGCGATTTGACGAACAGGTTCTTCCAAAGCACGGAGAACAATATTGCGGCCTGTTGCTTCGTCTCCTGTCAATTCCAAATCAGCCACGGCTGGGATAACATTTACAAGGGCTGTTCCACCACCTGCAACGATTCCTTCTTCAACAGCTGCACGAGTAGCATTGAGGGCATCTTCAATGCGGAGTTTCATTTCTTTCAACTCAGTTTCAGTTGCAGCTCCGACCTTGATGACTGCAACACCACCTGACAATTTTGCCAAGCGTTCTTGCAATTTTTCACGATCAAACTCAGAAGTTGTGGTTTCGATTTGAGACTTGATAACTGCAACACGGTGAGAAATCGCTTCAGGATTTCCAGCACCTTCTACGATAACAGTGCTATCTTTGTCCACAGTTACTTTCGCTGCTTGACCAAGTGCCTCAATCGTAGCATCTTTCAACTCAAGACCAAGGTCTTCAGTGATAACTGTTCCACCTGTCAAGATGGCGATATCTTCTAGCATAGCTTTGCGACGGTCACCAAAACCAGGTGCCTTGACTGCTACTACGTTGAAGGTTCCACGAATCTTGTTCAAAACAAGAGTCGGAAGAGCTTCTCCATCCACATCATCCGCAATAATCAAGAGCGGACGATTGCTTTGGAGAATGCTTTCTAGGAGTGGCAAGATTTCTTGGATATTTGAAATCTTCTTATCTGTAATCAAAATGTACGGATTTTCAAGGTCAGCGACCATTTTTTCGCTATCTGTTACCATGTACTGTGAAAGGTAACCACGGTCAAACTGCATTCCTTCCACAACTTCAAGTTCTGTTTCCATACCACGTGACTCTTCGATAGTGATGACTCCGTCTTTGCCAACTTTTTCCATGGCTTCAGAAATGTACTCACCGACTTTTTCAGAACGAGAAGAGACAGCAGCAACCTGAGCGATGGCTTCTTTATTAGCGACAGGGATGGCATTATTTTTCAAGGCTTCTACTGCTGCGGCAACTGCTGTTTCAATCCCACGACGAATTCCGATTGGATTGGCACCTGCAGTGACATTTTTGATTCCTTCACGGACGATTGCTTGTGTCAAGACAGTTGCAGTTGTCGTTCCGTCACCTGCGATATCATTGGTTTTTGAAGCTACTTCTGATACCAATTTGGCACCCATATTTTCAAAGTGGTCTTCCAATTCGATTTCTTTGGCAATGGTCACACCATCATTGGTAATCAAGGGTGAGCCAAATGATTTTTCCAACACAACGTTACGACCTTTTGGTCCCAAGGTTACTTTAACAGTGTCTGCAAGGATATCGACACCACGAACCATGGCTGAACGAGCATCAGATGAAAATTTAATTTCTTTTGACATACTTACTTTCTCCTTCTATTTTTCAATGATAGCCAAGATGTTAGCTTCGCCTACGATGATGTACTTTTCATCGCCATCTTTGACATCAAGACCTGCGTGAGCTTCAACCAAGACACGGTCTCCAGCTTTAACACTTGGAGCAACCAAGTCACCGTTCAAGGTACGAACACCTTGCCCAGTAGCCACAACTTGGGCTGTTTTGGTTTTTTCTTGGGCTGAACCTGCGAGGACAAAACCTCCAACAGTTTGTTCTTTTTCTTCGATTTTCAAGACCACACGGTCTCCTAATGGTTTCAACATCTGTTTTCCTCCATGATGAACTACATATTATTAGCACTCTTTATATCTGAGTGCTAATTCATAGTTCTATTGTATCACTTGGTCAGAAATAGTCAAGAAAAAAGTCTGACTTTCTCAAGATAAAAAGCCTGAGAGCAACTCAGACTTTTCAATGTTTAAAATGGTAATTCTTCCTCTTCCAGGACCAAATCCGCCAAGTCTTGGCCTGCATTATTTTCACGCATGGCACGTTGGGCACGACTTTCCAAGAGTTGGAATCCTGTAACAAGTACTTCGGTCACATAATTCATTTGACCATTTTTCTCAAAACGACGGGTACGCAATTCCCCATCAACGGAAATGAGACTACCTTTGGTTGCGTAGCTTGCCAAAGTTTCTGCTAGTCTGCCCCATAGGACCATATTGACAAAATCAGCTTCACGTTCACCGTTTTGGTCTTTGTAACGACGGTTCACAGCGATAGTTGCTCGCGCTACTGACTTGTCATTGTTGGTTTTGTGCAATTCTGGTGTAGACGTCAAACGCCCAATCAAGATAACTTTATTATACATATTTTTTCCTCCTACTTATCTATTCGTAGGAAATCAAAAAAAGTTACAGAAATTTGTAACTTTTCGAGGAAATTTTTTACTTTTTATGAACCATAAATCCTGTCGCCTGTTGATTTGCCATAATGGTCATATCTGTAATCTGCACACGACGAGGTTGACTGGTCACATAGACTACTGTGTCTGCAATATCCTGAGCTTGCAAGGCTTCGATTCCTTGGTAAACGGACGCAGCTCGTTCTTTATCATCATGAAAACGTACCGTCGAAAAATCTGTTTCGACAATTCCCGGTTGAATAGTCGTCACCTTGATATCCGTTGCGATGGTATCAATTCGCAGACCATCTGAAAAGGTCTTAACTGCCGCCTTGGTCGCTGAGTAAACAGCTGCACCTGCATAGGCATAAATTCCTGCAGTAGAGCCCATGTTGATGATATGTCCTTGATTGGCTTTTACCATTACTGGCAAGAAACAGCGAGTGACTGCCATCAAACCTTTGACATTGGTATCCAGCATGGTCAACATATCCAACTCTTCATAGTCCTGATAAGGTGCTAAACCTAGAGCCAGACCGGCGTTGTTGACCAGAATATCAATCTGACCTATCGTTTCTAAAATATCGGAGCAGACAGTCTTCACCATAGTCATATCCGTGACATCTAGTGGAAAGGTCCAGACGGTTTGATTTGGAAAGACTTCTGCAAACTCGGACTTAAGAGCTTCTAGTCTATCTGTCCGTCGTCCTGTTAGAACGACATTCTCACCCTGCTCCAGATAAGCACGCGCAATTGCTTCACCAATACCTGATGTCGCTCCTGTAATCACAACATTTTTTGCCATCTTATTTCCTTCTAGCTGGTCTATCAGATACTAACAACTTCTTAGGCAGTCCAGTGCTTAGCTGGATCAAATGGAGTTCCGACAACTTGGTCTTCTGATAATTCAATAATACCACGTTTTTGCGGAGCATTTGGCAAATGCAATTCACGAGGGCTACACATCATGCCAAAACTCTTTTCGCCACGAAGCTCACCTGGGAAAATAAGATTGCCTTTGGGCATCATAGCTCCAGGAAGAGCCACAATGGTTTTCAACCCGACACGCGCATTGGGAGCCCCTGCAACGATTTGCACTGTCTTGTCACTTGCGACTGCAACTTGGCAGATGTTGAGGTGGTCACTATCTGGATGGGCTACCATCTCAACAATTTCACCAACAACAAACTTAGGTTCCTTGTCATTGACAATTTCTTCTGCAAAACCTTCCGCTTGTAATTCTTGGTTCAAACGAGCGACTTGCTCATCTGTCAAAAATACTTGACCGCGCTCTGCAATTTCAAATAAACTTGAAACTTCAAAAATATTCCAAGCCACTGTTTCCTCATTATCTTTTAGAAAAACACGGGCTACCTTGCCTTTGCGCTCCACATCCAGTTTGGCATCTCCGCTATTTTTCACGATGACCATAAGGACATCACCGACATATTCTTTATTATATGTAAAAATCATTGTTTCCTTTTTCTCCTATTTCAGTCCTGCTAAAAAGTCGTTAATTTGTTGCTTGCTTTTACGGTCGCGATTAACAAAACGACCAATTTCCTTGTCTTTTTCTAGAACAACAAGGCTAGGAATTCCATATACATCCCAGAGTTTGGCCAAATCCATATACTGGTCTCTATCCACTCGAATAAAGGTGAACTCTGGATTGGTCTCCTCAATTTCTGGTAAGGCAGGATAGATATAACGACAATCGCCACACCAGTCTGCCACAAAAAGAAAGACCTTCTTGCCCTCTTTTTCCACCAAAGATGCCAATTCTTCTAAACTTGCTGGTTGTATCATAAGACTTCCTCCTCATAGACTAGATCTTCATTTTCATAGACAAAGGTATAATGACGGCCATCCTCAAAAATGACGCCACCAACCAAGCTCTCTAGACTGCTTTCATAGACTTGAACATAGAGGGTCGCAATTTCCCCCATGTCTGAAAAATGGTCTCGCACAATCGCTGTTAACTCTTCCTGAGTCTTCCTGAGCTTATGGTCATCTGCAACTTTTTTCGTAGCAAGGGCAAGGCTTCCAATACCTAGCAGAGCCAAGCCTGCCATCAACATTTTTTTAGCTTTCATACCATTCATTTTAACACAAAAAAGACTTTAGGACAAATGAGGAAGCAGCAGAAACGCAAGTAAAAAGCCCCTTCCTTTAAGGAAAAGGACTTCTTATACTCAATGAAAATCAAAGAGCAAACTAGGAAGCTAGCCGCAGGTTGCTCAAAGCACTGCTTTAAGGTTGTAGATAGAACTGACGAAGTCAGCTCAAAACAGCGTTTTGAGGTTGTGGATGAAACTGACGTGGTTTGAAGAGATTTTCGAAGAGTATGATTCTTATTGCCAGGTACCTGAGTTGCCAACGTAGTAACCATCAGGTGTGTAGGTATTACGAAGCATCTTACCTGATGAAGCCAGATAATACCACTGGCCATTATCTTTGACCCAATCATTCGCTAGCATGGCACCAGAAGAACTTACATAATACCATTCTCCCTTATCATAAACCCAAGTGCTTGCTTTCATGGCTCCTGAAGTTGATAAATAGTACCACTTGCCTTGGTCGTAAAGCCAATCACTAGCAATCATAGCTCCTGATGATTTAAAGGCATACCAGTTACCACCTTGATAAAGCCAAGTTTGATTGAACATGACTCCTTTATCATTCATAAAGTACCAAGTTCCCTTGTCCTTAACCCAATCCTTCTGCACTAATTGACCTTGTTTTTGATAGTACCAGTTTTGGTTTGATTTTAGCCAGCTTTCGGCTTTTACAATCGGATAAAGTTCTTTGAAAGATCCTCCATCATCATATTTACGACTGATAGATTTTAGTTTTTCAAGTTTCAACTCGCCATTGTCATAATCTGCCCAAGCAAAAACTTTTTGACCATTGACAGTCTCTGGTAAGGTAGCAGTGTAAGTCTTGGTTTGATAATCCCATTTAGCATCGAGGTAAGTGTATTGATCATTTGATTCTTCAATACGATAGTAACCTCTCTTTCCACTATCATTATGAATATCATCCACAACTTTCGTTGACCAGGTCTTCACTTCGTTTCTGCTCTTGGCCTCTACCTTGATATCTCCTCTATAGCCATATGGAACATAAAAATTCAGGTAACGCCCTTCTTCCCCGATCATAGACTTGTCCTTTTCTTGACCTAGGAAATTGACAGTCTGATCTTGACCATTGAGACTAACTGTCCACTCGATTTTCTCGGTTTTTGGCAAATCCAAGACTTTGATATCCACTTCATGACCATTGTTAAACCGAAGAATCTTGCCATCTTGATACTGTACTCCACACTTAACAACCCATTCTTCTTTAAGTTCAAATGCCTGCCCTGAATGAGGAAAAGCCAGTAAAGCTAGACCAGCTAGAGACAAACCAAATAATGTGATTTTTTTCATTGTAGTTCCTCCTTAGTCGTTGTTATGTTAATTATATCACTATGTTTTTATTTTGCAACTCATATCCTAAATATGCAAGTAAAAAAACCTCTGAGATTCTTCTCAAAGGTTATAATCTAGCTAATTGCTGTTCTCAACTGCTGCAGTGACAAAGGCAGTGTAGAGTTCTTCTGGACGATTTGGACGACTTGACAGTTCAGGGTGATACTGACACGCTACAAAGAATTTATTTTCAGGAATTTCCACGATTTCTACCAAACGATTGTCTGGAGAAACTCCTGAAAAGACAAAGCCTGCTGCCTCAAACTGCTCACGGAAGGCATTGTTAAACTCATAACGGTGACGGTGACGGCGTTGCACCACTTCTTGATTGTGATAAGCAGCCGCAGCCTTAGAGCCACGTTTCAACTTAGATGGATAAAGTCCCAAACGAAGGGTTCCACCCATATCCTCCACATCAATCTGATCACGCATGATATCAATGATAGGGTATTTTGTTTCTGGTGCAAGCTCTGCAGAATTGGCACCTTCAAGCCCCAAAACATGACGAGCAAACTCGATACAAGTCAACTGCATGCCCAAGCAGACTCCCAACATTGGAACATCATTCTCACGCGCATAGCGGATGGCTTGGATTTTCCCTTCAGTACCCCGTTGACCAAAACCACCTGGTACGATGATTCCGTCCGCATCAGACAAGAGCTCTGCTACATTCTCTGCCGTCACATCATTGGCATTGATCCAATTGATTTTAACTTCTGCATCGTTGGCATAACCAGAGTGTTTCAAGGCTTCAACAACAGAAATGTAGGCATCTTGCAATTCCACATACTTACCGACAAGGGAAATCTTGACTTGTTTCTTGAGGTTCATGACCTTGTCCACCATGACTGACCATTCTGTCATATCTGCTACTGGTGCGTCTAATTTCAAATGGTCACAGACAATTTGGTCCATACCTTGTGCCTGCAAGTTCAGTGGAATTTGGTAAAGATGTTCAACATCTAAAGACTCGATAACAGCCTCTGGTACCACATCACAGAACTGGGCCAGTTTGTTTTTAATTCCTTGACCAGCTGGCTCTTCTGTACGAATAACCAACATATTTGGTTGGATTCCCAATCCACGCAATTCTTTTACAGAGTGTTGAGTTGGTTTGGTCTTCATTTCACCAGCAGCCTTGAGATAAGGAAGCAAGGTTGTATGGATGTACATAACATTATCCGCACCTACATCTGCCTTCATCTGACGAAGGGCCTCTAAGAATGGCAAGGACTCGATATCTCCTACTGTTCCACCAACCTCTGTAATAATGACATCAGAATCAGTCGTTAGAGCGGCACGCTTGATTTTTTCTTTCAAGGCATCTGTGATATGAGGAATGACTTGAACAGTTGCCCCAAGGTATTCTCCACGGCGTTCCTTACGAAGAACTTCACTGTAGATTTTACCAGTTGTCACGTTGGAATATTTGTTGAGATTGATATCGATGAAACGTTCATAGTGACCCAAGTCCAAATCTGTCTCAGCTCCGTCATCCGTTACAAAAACTTCTCCATGCTGATAAGGGCTCATAGTTCCCGGATCGATATTGATATAAGGGTCAAACTTTTGAATGGTTACTTTGAGACCACGATTTTTCAAGAGACGGCCCAGACTCGCTGCCACAATCCCTTTCCCAATAGACGATACCACACCACCAGTTACAAAAATATATTTCGTAGACATAGATTCCTCTTTCTAAAATGGTCAAGGTCTTGTCAACTACGTGGGGACATAGAAAACAAGACCCTACTAATAAGAATAATCTGGGACGACTGCACCAGATTCACAACTAAAATACAAGAAGATAACTTCTTGAAAAAACAAAAATAGCTCCCTAAGAACTAGGGAGCCCCGACCTCTAAAAGAGGTGCCCGAACAATATGATACCTAAAAATAGGATAATTGTCAATAGCTAACTTTTATTCCTCGGTGTTTTCAGAATCATCGTCTGAAAACTCGTCATCTTCTTCATTGAGATCCACGTCTTCACCCAAGTCATCAGGAGCAATCTCGTTGATTTCTGCATCATAAGCTTCCACTTCGTTTTTCTCATCATCTGGATTTTCATCATCGTATGAAAGAGCAGGATCTGCTTCGTATGCATCTTCGTCTTCGGGATCATCTGCATTGTAGTCAATAGCATCTGTATCACCATCCATGAAGGCATTGACACGTTTTTTCTTAGCTTTTGGTGCTACTTCATCGTCGTCATTTTCTTCAAGAGCGATGATTTCTTCGTCGATTTCGTCTACACCATACCATGAACGAAGACCCCATTTGTTGTCTCCAAGTGAGATGAAGCTACCGTCAAAGTTCAACTCTGTGTAGAACAAAGGCAAGGCTTCACGGATATCGCTGTTTGATGTTCCAAGGTAGTTTTGAATTTCGTTTACAAGATCGCTAAAATGCATCTCATGGTCGCGACCACGAAGTTCCAAGATAGCACGCGCTACCTCAATCATAGATAGTTCACTTTTTTCTTGCCCAGCAAATACTTCTAATTCCAAAGCGTTTCTCCTCATTTATACTACTATCGTCAGAGCAAACAGACTCTGACCTCATTTTATCATTTACTCTTTATTTTACGATAATTTTACGGAATAGTCAAAGGTTAAGGGGGAGAAAGTTAGTTGATTTGAACTGGGTAACTTCTCACAGTAACTTCCACTTGCTTAACCGAAGTGGAAATTAGTCTAAAACGGACTTTTATTTCTTTGCTACCCAGCCGATGGCATCGCTTGGTGGATTTTCAGTATCAATCCAGATAAATTCGTTGCAGTTATATATGAAAATTCTCTTTTGGAAAGTTGAGAATATCAGAATATAAAGAAAATAATTTTCGTTTCCGCCTCATATCTCCTAAAAATAACTCTAAATTTGTGTTTCTATATTTTTCATCATCATAATCTAAGTTGTCGTTATCTACAAATTTATCAAGATATCTCTCTTTAAAAATCGTTGGCATAAAAATTCCAAAGGTTATTAGAAAATCAGATAACGCCAGAAATAATTCATCTTTATTTTTTCCTTGATCTTTGAGTTCTCTTTTCACTCTATAGAGAACCTGTTCTAAATCCGTGTTGAAATATTTCTTTCCTCTTTTTGCACCATCAGTTTGTAGATCACCATTAGTTACAAATTTTTCAAGATAACTCTTTTTAAATGTACTCTGAGTTTTAACACTAGGAACTGAAAGAAAATCAGAGTAAGCAGAAAATAACTCTTTACTAGTTTTTCCTTGATCTTTGAGTTCTCTTTTCACTCGATTTAGAATTTTTTCTTCTCTTTGATTATAAATATTTACTTTTTGCTCAATAAATAATAGTCGACATTTTATTCCCATACTTGATAAAACATCATAGTGTTGAGATAAGTTAATCATCGAAAAGAATGGAAGAATTTCGCTTGCTTTTTTATCATATCTTTTATCTATAATCCCGTATATAACTTCAATTTTATCATCTGAATTGAAATATTCTTCTTCAAACACTTCATTGATTTTATCAATAAATAATGTTTCGTTTTTATATAACTGAGCAGATACAACTCCTTGAGCAAATAAATGACTTAAATTTGCAGAAGATCCACCTTTTTTCACGTGAATAAATTGTTTTTCTATCGTTATAATATCAGCAGGCTCAATTCTACTATGTCCATAATCCGGTAAGTGAAAGTTCTTCTTATCAAATAGCTTAAAACGATCAGGATCAGATGCTACAAATTTTTCATTAAATTCTCCCTCATTCCAATTTTCAGCGCAGCTAGGAATTGCGGGATCATTGAATTTTTCTATATGATCAATTTTATTTACAATATCTGTATAATAGGTTGATTCTATTTTAAACCAGTCGCCATTATTTATAAAGGGCACCTCTAAAAACCTATCCAATGGACACCAAAATATGAGATAATAGCCTTATCATAAGATGAGGTTATTA
>NZ_JAHZPT010000038.1:0-15495 GCF_019929545.1 Streptococcus mitis | reverse complement strand
TAATAACCTCATCTTATGATAAGGCTATTATCTCATATTTTGGTGTCCATTGGATAGGTTTTTAGAGGTGCCCTTTACTTTATATTGTCGTAGCATCCTTTATGGATCCTAAGGTTCTGGTTAGTAGAGGGATTAGCTTTAATCCAGCCGATTGGACGGTAGAAGGTTACCAGCGTGTATTCAGTGACCAATCTATTCTAAGAGGTTTTATCAATTCCCTGCTTTATTCTTTTGGCTTTGCAGCTTTAACAGTATTGCTATCTGTGTTTACAGCTTATCCTCTTTCCAAAAAAGATTTGGTAGGGCGCCGTTGGATTAACTACTTCTTGATTGTGACCATGTTCTTTGGTGGTGGTTTAGTCCCAACTTACTTGCTCGTAAAAGAATTGGGAATGCTAAATACTCCATGGGCTATCATCGTTCCCGGTGCTGTCAATGTTTGGAACATTATTCTTGCTAGGGCCTATTTCCAAGGATTGCCTGAAGAATTGGTAGAAGCAGCCGTCATTGATGGTGCAAATGATTTACAGATTTTCTTCAAAATCATGCTTCCTCTTGCAAAACCAATTATGTTTGTTCTCTTCCTCTATGCTTTTGTAGGACAGTGGAACTCATACTTTGATGCAATGATTTATATCAAGGATCCAAATTTGGAACCATTGCAACTTGTACTTCGTAAAATTCTCATTCAAAGCCAACCAGGTCAAGATATGATTGGGGCACAAGCGGCTATGAATGAAATGAAACGTTTAGCTGAATTAATTAAATACGCAACTATTGTCATTTCCAGCTTGCCATTGATTGTTATGTATCCATTCTTCCAAAAATACTTTGATAAAGGAATTATGGCTGGTTCACTTAAAGGATAAAAAAAAAGAAAAAATAAAAGGAGTTTTCTCATGAAATTCAAAACATTCTCAAAATCAGCAGTTTTGTTGACAGCTAGTTTAGCAGTACTTGCAGCCTGTGGCTCAAAAAATACAGCTTCAAGTCCAGATTATAAGTTGGAAGGTGTAACATTCCCGCTTCAAGAAAAGAAAACATTGAAGTTTATGACAGCTAGTTCACCGTTAGCTCCTAAAGACCCAAATGAAAAGTTAATTTTGCAACGTTTGGAGAAGGAAACTGGCGTTCATATTGACTGGACCAACTATCAATCCGACTTTGCAGAAAAACGTAACTTGGATATTTCTAGTGGTGATCTACCAGATGCTATCCACAACGACGGAGCTTCAGATGTGGACTTGATGAACTGGGCTAAAAAAGGTGTTATTATTCCAGTTGAAGATTTGATTGATAAATACATGCCAAATCTTAAGAAAATTTTGGATGAGAAACCAGAATACAAGGCCTTGATGACAGCACCTGATGGGCACATTTACTCATTCCCATGGATTGAAGAGCTTGGAGCGGGTAAAGAGTCTATTCATAGCGTCAACGATATGGCTTGGATTAACAAAGATTGGCTTAAGAAACTTGGTCTTGAAATGCCAAAAACTACTGATGATCTGATTAAAGTCCTAGAAGCTTTCAAAAACGGGGATCCAAATGGAAATGGAGAGGCTGATGAAATTCCATTTACATTTATTAGTGGTAACGGAAACGAAGATTTTAAATTCCTATTTGCTGCATTTGGTATAGGGGATAACGATGATCATTTAGTAGTTGGAAATGACGGTAAAGTTGACTTCACAGCAGATAACGACGACTATAAAGAAGGTGTGAAATTCATCCGTCAATTGCAAGAAAAAGGTTTGATCGATAAGGAAGCCTTCGAACATGATTGGAATAGTTACATTGCTAAAGGTCATGATCAGAAATTTGGTGTTTACTTTACATGGGATAAGAGTAATGTTACTGGAAGTAATGAAAGTTATGATGTTTTACCAGTACTTGCTGGACCAAGTGGTCAAAAACACGTAGCTCGTACAAACGGTATGGGATTTGCACGTGACAAGATGGTTATTACCAGTGTAAACAAAAACCTAGAATTGACAGCTAAATGGATTGATGCACAATACGCTCCACTCCAATCTGTGCAAAATAACTGGGGAACTTACGGAGATGACAAGCAACAAAATATCTTTGAATTTGACCAAGCAACTAACAGCCTCAAACACTTACCACTAAACGGAACTGCACCAGCAGAACTTCGTCAAAAGACTGAAGTAGGAGGACCACTAGCTATTCTAGATTCATACTATGGTAAAGTGACAACTATGCCAGATGATGCCAAATGGCGTTTGGATCTTATCAAAGAATATTATGTTCCTTACATGAGCAATGACAATAACTATCCAAGAGTCTTTATGACACAGGAAGATCTGGATAAGATTGCCCATATCGAAGCAGATATGAATGACTATATCTACCGTAAACGTGCTGAATGGATTGTAAATGGCAATATTGATGCTGAGTGGGATGATTACAAGAAAGAACTTGAAAAATACGGACTTTCTGATTACCTCGCTATTAAACAAAAATACTACGACCAATACCAAGCAAACAAAAACTAGAGGTTGATTATGGGAGATAAAAAATACACAGTAGAGAGGGCCAATCGTTTTATAGAAGAAAATAAACATCTCGTTAATACTCAATATAAGCCTGAAGAACATTTTTCAGCTGAGATTGGCTGGATCAATGATCCAAATGGATTTGTCTATTTTCGTGGAGAATACCATCTCTTTTATCAATTCTATCCTTATGATAGTGTTTGGGGGCCTATGCACTGGGGACATGCTAAAAGTAAGGACTTGATTACTTGGGAGCACTTGCCAGTGGCACTTGCTCCTGACCAAGATTATGACCGCAATGGATGTTTCTCAGGTTCTGCCATTGTCAAGGATGATCGCCTATGGCTCATGTATACTGGACACATCGAAGAAGAAACCGGTGTTCGTCAAGTGCAAAATATGGCATTTTCAGACGATGGGATTCACTTTGAAAAGATTGAACAAAATCCAGTTGCAACTGGAGCAGACTTGCCAGATGAGTTAATTGCTGCTGATTTCCGTGATCCAAAACTCTTTGAAAAAGATGGACGCTATTACTCCGTAGTAGCTGCCAAACACAAGGATAATGTGGGCTGTATCGTTCTACTAGGGTCCGATAACCTAGTAGAATGGCAGTTCGAATCCATCTTTTTAAAAGGTGTGGAACATCAAGGTTTTATGTGGGAATGTCCAGACTACTTCGAGTTAGATGGGAAGGATTGCCTGATTATGTCACCCATGCGTTATCAGCGTGAGGGAGACTCATATCATAACATCAACTCATCGGTTTTGTTCACGGGTAAGGTAGATTGGGGAGAAAAACGTTTTATCCCAGAATCAGTTCAAGAAATTGATCATGGCCAAGACTTCTATGCGCCTCAAACATTGTTGGACGATCAAAATCGTCGTATCCTGATTGCTTGGATGCAGACATGGGGGCGTACCCTTCCAACCCATGACCGAGAACATAAATGGGCTGGTGTCATGACTTTACCTAGAATTCTAAGATTGGAAGATGGCAAACTAAGACAATTCCCTGTTAAAAAAGGCCAATATCAAATCCAAATAGATAAAGATTGTCATTACCACTTAGGAAATGATACAGATTATCTTGAATTTGGTTATGACAGTAATACGCAGCAAGTTTACATTGATCGTAGCCATCTTGTTCAAAAAATTCTAGGTGAAGAAGAACAGGACACTAGTCGACGGTATGTAGATATTGAAGCTAAAGAATTGGAAGTTGTTCTAGATAAAAATTCCATCGAGATTTTTGTCAATCAAGGTGAAGCAAGCTTGACAGCAACTTATTACTTAACAGTACCAGCGGAGCTATCACGAATCGATTAAAAATTAAGTTATTTCTCCTAAAGAAAAAGTTCTCTTTCTAGTAAAATGGAAAGAGAACTTTTTTTCTAATTAAACAGAGCATATTTCTGTTTAAACAACTCAATTTTATCATTGCAGTAAGTGATTAAATCTTGAGCTTTTTCAAGTGTATAGCCTTTTTCAGATACAGATTTTACTTTCTTCTCATCAAAGTAGTAGCCTGTCAAGCCCCTGACTTCTTCTGATAATGTAAGATAGTAACCTGTTTCAATTCCCTCGTCTAGATTTTTGGAAAATGACTTCATCAAGCGTCCGAAGAGAGACTTTTTCGTCTTTTCATCACTGGAATCATTCCCTAAGTTGGTTGAAATCAAACCTGGATGATAGGCATTGATGGTGATGTTTGAACCTTTTAGAAAGAATTCTCTGGCTAGATATCGTGTCATCCAAATAGTGTAAAGTTTGGAGTTATTGTAGGCTAAACTAGGATTGTAGTTCGTCTCAAATCCAAAGTTCAAATCTTTGACCTTGGCAAAATGATGCATATAGGAAGAAGTATTAATGACACGGCCGTCAGCCGCTTTTTCTAACAAGGGACTTAGCTCAGTTGTTAAAATATAGGGAACCAGAACAGATAACATAAAGGTCAACTCGACATTTTCAGCACTCGCTTTTCGTTCTTTTCCAGCATACAGTCCGGCATTGTTAAACAAGACATCAATACTTTGAAAGTCTCGCTTGATTTCCTCTACAAATCGATAAATATCATCTAATTTAGAAAAATCTGCCAAGTAGCTAGAAACTCGGCCTCTCAAGGAAATTGCGCGAACCTCTTGAAGTGCCAGCTCAAGCTTCTGAGGATTTCGACCATGGAGGATGATATGATGGCCTTGGCTGGCCAATTTCTTTGCTAAATGTTTACCGATACCGTCAGTAGCACCTGTAATCAGAATTGTTTTGACCATATTAGTCCTCTAAGAAAGCTATTAGTTCTTTTGAAAATTCGTCTGCATATTGGAAAATCGAACCGTGACCAGCATGTGGATAGATAATCAGCTTACTATCTTTTATTTTCTCATGCATATCATAAGAATTTTCTGTTGGAACCTGCATATCATTATCCCCGTTGACGATTAAGGTTGGTTGAGTGATAAATTTCAGGTCGTCTTGAGGATCTTTCCCCCAACGTTTAATAGCTTTGAGTTGAGTTAGGAATCCTGGTAGGTTCATGTCTTTATCCGCAAATTCCTTTGTTCTCATACCCATTCGTCCTAGGACTTTCAAAGCTTCGATTTTCCCCTGTTCATCATGACTATAGAAGATATAGCGTTTAGGATCGATGCGCTCAAGTCCCGCTTTAAACATAAAACGAAATGTTTTCCCTGTGACCTTATCGACCTCTTTTCCACCTCGAGGTCCTGTTCCAGCCAAAATCAAACGATTGACTAGAGTAGGATTAATTCGGATGATTTCTTGGGCAATCATACCACCCATAGAAAGGCCAAGAAGATTGATTTTATCGTAACCAAGCGCTTTTACAAAGTCAATTGTCTGCTTAGCCATTCCAGGAATCGTCGAAGCAACTTTGCCCTGACTGGACCCTACTCCAGGAAGATCGACTACAATGACATGGTGCTTTTCAGCGATTAAGTCTAATAGTTTGGGATCCCAGTTATCGAGAGTTGCTACCAAATGGACTAGCATCAGAAGAGGTAGTTTTGATTTGCCTTTGCTGAGTTCGCGATAGGCGATTTGGTTTCCTTGGACAGTGATGTATTGATTTTTTGTTGTAATATATGACATGATTTTTTCCTTTTTTATTTCTTAAAGCTGAGGACTGTTTTTCCACGTGAGCGACCATTAGCGACCTTGTCTAAGGCGCTATTCACTTCTTCAAATGGATAAACTGTATCGATAGAGGGTTTGATTTCTAATTTACTAAAGAGGTCAGCTACCTCTTGTAATTGAGCGCCATTGCTTTCTACAAAGATAAAATGGTAGCGGACACCATATTTTTCCGCCATCTTATCGAATTTGCGACCTGCTAGGCCAAGAATCATCTGTTTCCATTTTGGTAGATTCATGCGTTTGGCAAAGGCACCGTTTGGCATGGCACGAAGGGACACAAGATGACCACCTTTTTTCATAATAGACATTTGTTTTTCAGTTTCAGCCCCGCCAAGAGTATCGAGGACATAATCCACCTGACTAACAGTCTTTGTATAATCCTCTGTTTTGTAATCGATAAATCTATCTGCTCCCAGTTTCAACACACGCTCAGCACTATCTACAGAACCGTTGGTAATGACCTTCAAACCTTTGGCCTTGGCAATCGGAATGGCCATTCCACCGACACCTCCAGTACCACCAGAAATAAAGATCGTTTTCCCAGTTTGAGCGCCCATGAGGTCTAGAGCCTGCATAATGGTCAAGGCAGTAAGAGGAACAGCAGCGGCTTCCTCGTCTGACAGATAGTCTGGAACCTTGGCTAAGGCTTGGCTATCGATAGCTACGTATTCTGCAAAGGCGCCGATATGATCAAGTGGCAGACGGCCAAAGACACGATCTCCTACCTGAAAGTTGTTAACTTTCTTGCCAATGCTTTCAACGATTCCAACGACCTCATTACCTGCAGTTTGAGGAAGTTTGTAAGGAACAATCATCTTAACCTCACCACGAGAGATCATGTTATCGAGAGGATTAACTCCAGCTGCGGATACTTTAACCAAGACTTGTTTGTCTGTGATACTTGGTTTAGAGATTTCTGTGATGCTCAGTGTGATATTCTTTTTGTTATAAGTAGTATGTTGTGCGGCTTTCATTGTCTTCTCTTTTCTTTTTTAATACGACAACATATACTTGTATCTAATACAAGTATATGTTATTTCCAGTAAAAACTGACTTGTTATCAAATCAGTTTCGGACTTGTTTGGCTTGTTTATATAGATTGTCAATGACATCTTCTAAGGTTTGATTTGCTAATTCCTTCTCTAATTGAGATTCGGCACTAGCGAAAAGCGGTGAAACTGCTCTTTGGATATGTTTTCCAACGGGACAATCGGGATTACTATTTTGATGAACAGGGAATAAACTAATGTGATTGATTTCTTGAGTAGCATAGTAGATCTCTAGTAAAGTCATTTTCTTTGGAGACTTACTGAGTTGATAGCCTGTTTTTCCTTGCTGGGAATGAATCAAATCTGCATTTTTCAATAAGGCAATTACCTTTCGAATGTAACTAGCGTTAGTCCCAACACTAATAGCTAGTGCTTGAGAACTTAAGGTTTCCTTGCTTTCACTAATCATTGTTAAGATATGCAAAGCAACTGAGAATTTTGTATCCATCTGAATCCCTTTCTTAATAAACTTGTATCAGATACAAGAATAAGTATAACATAAATAAAAAGAAAAGCAAGACTTTTGTTTTAAATTTTAAAAAATTTTTTGAAGAGTTTCTTAAGATTAAAGATGTCTGGAAAGGAAGTTGATAAACAAATGTGGGACAAATCTGACCTAGACAAGCAAAAAAGCCTTGGGACTCAAGGCTTTTTCCTGTTGTATTTAGATGCCCCCTACAGGGATCGAACCTGTGACCCACGGATTAAGAGTCCGCTGCTCTGCCAGCTGAGCTAAGGAGGCAAAGAAAAAAGCTGTATTGGTGCCGAAACTTCACGGTTTGTATTGAACCCGCGCAATTAAGCAGGTGGGCAACTCGCTCTAACTGAAGCTGTTTCCGTGTGAGACGGCCTACATGCTGTTAGAAGACTTTTGTTTCCCTAATAATACAAAAAATAGTCGGTCAACACTTAAGTGTGAAGTCGTACACCACAGCGTTTCTATGTTTATATGATACCACTTTTTCAAAAAAAATCAAGAGGAAAGTGCAATTTTTTGAAAAGGATTTCAGATTTTTCGTAAATGGTCGATGGCTTCCTTTCTTTGAGCCAAAGCCCGTTCATATTTACCAGTATCTTCTGCTTGGAAATAGTGATGATTGCGGATTTTTTCTGGCAGATAGTCTTGTTTAATCCAATTTCCAGGATAGTTGTGTGGATAGAGATAGTCTTGGGCATTCCCCAGTTCCTTGCTTCCACTGTAGTGCCCATCACGCAGGTGTCGCGGAATAGGCAAGTGCCCTGATGTTTTGAGGTCGGCAAGTGCCTTATCCATAGCTACATAGGCTGAGTTGGATTTTGGAGAAAGGGCCAAATCAATCACGACATTGGCAATGAGAATGCGGGCTTCTGGGAATCCAATCCTTTGTGCAGCATCCAGAGCAGTCACGGTGTGAATCTGGGCTTCAGGATTGGCTAAGCCGATATCTTCATAGGCGATAACAGTCAAGCGACGAGCGAGACTTGGCAAATCACCAGCCTCAATCAAGCGAGCTGCGTAGTGGAGACTGGCATCCACATCCGAGCCACGGATGGACTTTTGCAGGGCAGACAGAACATCATAGTGACCGTCTCCATCCTTATCCATAGTGATGTAGCTCTGCTGCAGGCTATTTTCCATGATGTTTAGAGTGATATGGCGGATGCCCTCGTCATTCTCAGGGGTAGAAAGAACAGCCAAGTCTAGTGAGTTGAAGGCAGAGCGCAGGTCTCCGTTTGTAGAGGTTGCGATGAAATCCAGCGCCTCCTCATCTAGTTCTACTGGAAAATCAAAACCACGCTCAGGGGTATTTAGAGCTATCTGAAGAGCCTCTTTGACGTCTTGGTTAGACAGAGGTTCCAACTCAAAAATTTGAACACGGCTACGAATGGCAGGAGTGACAGAAAAGAAAGGATTTTCAGTTGTAGCCCCAATCATGATGACCAGTCCACTTTCCAAAAGAGGCAAGAGGAAATCTTGCTTGGTTTTATCTAGTCTATGAATCTCGTCTAGTAATAGGACGAGACCACCAGAGAATTTCGCCTCTTCAGCTATTTCTTGGAGTCTTTTTTTACTATCTACTGTCGCATTGAAAGTTCGAAAGGCATACTTGGTCGTCCCTGCGATGGCAGAGGCAATACTGGTCTTGCCGATTCCAGGAGGTCCATAAAGAATCATGGAGGACAGGCGGTTGGCTTCCACCATGCGGCGGATAATTTTTCCAGGCCCAACCAGATGTTCCTGACCAATGACCTGGTCGATGGTTTTAGGGCGCATGCGAAGCGCGAGATTGTCTGGCATAGCAGTCCTTTCTAGCGTGGATTTTCTGATGTATATGTGGTAAGATGGTAGTATCTATTTTAGCATATTTCCGAGCAATCGGGGCGATTTAAGAGTCGCATAGAAAGAGGACAAAATGGCAATATATGGATTTTTAGATGTTTTACAAGAAGAGTTGGACAAGAACTTTCCTTTTGATTATGAGATTAGTTGGGACAAGCGCAATCATGCGGTTGAAGTGAGTTTTCTATTAGAGGCACAAAATGCTGCAGGGGTGGAGATGCTAGATGAAGACGGAGAGGTTTCGTCAGATGATATCCTTTTTGAAGAAGCGGTACTTTTTTACAATCCTGCCAAATCAACCGTCAATGAGGAAGACTATTTGACTGTCATTCCTTACCTGCCTAAGAAGGGATTTTCTCGTGAATTTTTAGCTTATTTTGCGCTATTCCTTAAAGATACTGCCGAGGTTGGATTAGATGCTCTCATGGACTTTTTGGAAGACCCAGAAGCAGAAGAATTTGTCATGGAATGGAACCAAGAAGTCTTTGAAGAAGGAAAAGTTGGCTTGGAAGAGGGAGAATTTTATCCTTATCCAAGATACTAGGGATTATTGGGAGAGTTTATGAAAAAAATTGTGACGTATTTGATTCAGACAGTGTCTGTTCTTGTGATGATGCTGGCTTTTGCTTGTGGAACAATCGCATTTGCAGAGTTGGGGTATTCCGCAGTTTTAGTCTTTACTTTTGGTTATGCCTTCGCTCTTCTAAGCATGTATTTAATCTTTATTCTTCATGAGCTGGGACATGCTTTTTGTGGCTACTTGACAGGCTATCGGCTGGTGGCTTTTGGATTAGGACATTTTCTTTTGACCAAAAAGTCAGGCAGGTTTCATCTTAGTCGAACAGCCGTTCTGAAAAATGTTGGTGCTCAGTATATTGGATTAAAAGAGGACGAAAGTGATCAAAGAATCATTCTGATGCTTTCAGGAGGTTTGCTGGTTCATCTCAGCTTGATATTATTGGCGATATTGTTTGGATTTTTGACAAAAAGCTGGTATTTTGCTGGTACTTGGATTTTTCTTAATTTGTCTTTCTTTCTAAACAACACTTTGCCAGTCGGCATCACCGATGGAGCAAAAATATGGGAATTGCGACAACACCCTGAAAATACCAAATACGCCTACATGGTGTTGAGGCATTCTGCCCAGACCCTGCTAGCTCCTCAAGGATATGATTTGAAAGACTTTATCATGCCTGTTGATGAGGATGCGAGAGGGAGTTTTGCAGAAAGTATTCAAACTCTTGAGGGAGTGGTTTTCATATTGGATGGTCATTTAGAGACAGCTAAAAAGCTATTTCAATCTTTACTAGAGAGAACAGAACACTCGCTGTCTGAAACTTTTTGCCAACTATGCCTTCTTCAAATCGCCTTGCTAGAAGGTGATGATGAGAAAGCGGAGGAATATGCAAGTATTCGAAGCGTTAAATCCTTTTTATCTCTAAAAATGGCAGATGTGCAGAGCATTCAAGCCTGGTATCAATTTAAGGTAAGGAACGACATGGCTCAAACTCGCAAGGCTATGAAGATTGCTAGACAGAAAATGAATAGCAGCCGAATGCTACGGGACGAGAAACGCTATTATGAAAACTGGTTAGCAGAGCTGGAAAAGGCATTAGCCGAAGGAGTCTAATATGGGAATAGAAATTTCTGATTTTACAGGCTGTAAGATTGCTTTGTTTTGTGGGGATAGGCTCTTGACTATCTTACGCGATGATAAGGCAAGCATTCCCTGGCCCAATATGTGGGAACTGCCCGGTGGGGGACGAGAGGGGGATGAAAGTCCTTTTGAGTGCGTGGCGCGTGAAGTTTATGAAGAACTGGGAATTCATCTGACTGAGGATTATCTGCTATGGAGTAAGGTTTATCCAAGTATGCTTTTTGCGGATAAACAATCTGTATTTCTAGTCGGTCAGTTAAGTCAGGATCAGTTTGACAGTATCACCTTTGGAGATGAAGGACAGGGCTATCAGCTGATGAATGTCGAGGAATTTCTTAGTTCCAGTCAAGTTGTCCCTCAGTTGCAAGAGAGATTAAAAGATTATTTAAAAGTAAGTGATTAGAAAGGATGGTTCGGTTAAATTTCTAAACTGAACCTGCCCTAAACACTGTGCCAAAAAGATAAACTTTTCTTAGACACAAGCGTCTTCAGAGAATTTCTTATTTTGGTTTTGTGTTTTACGGGCTTGGTATCTTAATAATGGAAACATGGCAAGAGTTAAAAGTTACAGTCAAGCGTGAGGGGGAGGAGTTAGTTTCCAATCTCTTGATTGAGTTGGGAGCGCAAGGCGTTGCGATTGAAGACAGCATGGACTATGTGGGGAATGTCGACCGTTTTGGTGAGATTTTCCCAGAGGTTGAGCAGCAAGAAGAAATCGTAGTGACAGCCTATTACCCTGATACGGTTGATATAGCAACAGTTGAGGCAGATTTGCAGGATCGTCTCGCGGAACTAACTGATTTTATGGACTTGGGAGAGGTAAAAATGGGAACGACTGCCTTGGCTGAGGAAGACTGGGCAGACAACTGGAAGAAATACTATGAACCTGCTCGCATCACTCATGATTTGACCATCGTGCCGTCGTGGACAGACTATGAGGCGACTGCTGGGGAAAAGATTATCAAGCTAGATCCTGGTATGGCCTTCGGGACAGGAACCCACCCAACTACCAAGATGAGCCTTTTTGCCTTGGAACAGGTTCTTCGTGGTGGCGAAACGGTGCTAGATGTGGGGACTGGTTCAGGGGTTCTTTCCATTGCTAGCTCGCTACTTGGTGCCAAGGAAATCTTTGCCTACGACCTGGATGATGTGGCAGTCCGTGTTGCTCAGGAAAATATTGAGCTCAACCCTGGTATGGAAAACATCCATGTAGCAGCAGGAGACTTGCTTAAGGGAGTTGAGACTGAGGCAGATGTGATTGTAGCTAATATCTTGGCGGATATCCTCATTCATCTGACGGATGATGCTTACCGCTTGGTCAAGGATGAAGGCTACCTCATCATGAGTGGCATTATCAAGGACAAGTGGGACATGGTGCGCGAGTCGGCTGAGTCAGCTGGATTTTTCCTTGAAACCCACATGATTCAAGGAGAATGGAATGCCTGTGTCTTTAAGAAAACTAAGGATATTTCAGGTGTGATTGGAGGCTAGCATGCAGCAGTATTTTGTAAAAGGCAGTGCAATCTCTCCTGTCACCATTGAGGACAAGGAAACCAGCAAGCATATGTTTCAGGTCATGCGCCTGAAAGAAGAGGATGAGGTTACTTTGGTCTTTGATGATGTCATTAAGCGCTTGGCGCGCGTGCTGGATGTGGAAGCACGTCAGTTTGAGTTGGTCCAAGAATTAACTGACAATGTAGAACTACCAGTTCATGTGACTATCGCATCAGGCTTTCCTAAGGGAGACAAGCTGGAGTTTATTACTCAGAAAGTTACAGAACTAGGCGCCAGCCAAATCTGGGCCTTTCCTGCAGACTGGTCAGTTGCCAAGTGGGATGGCAAGAAATTGGGTAAAAAGGTTGAAAAACTAGAAAAAATCGCCCTTGGAGCAGCAGAACAAAGCAAGCGTAATCTGGTCCCAAGTATCAAGCTTTTTGAGAAGAAAGCTGACTTTCTAGTTCAACTGGACCAGTTTGACTCTATCGTAGTAGCCTATGAAGAATCAGCTAAAGAAGGAGAAGCTGCTGCGCTTCTGCAAGCAGTCTCTGGTCTTGAAAAAGGAGCCAAATTGCTCTTTATCTTTGGTCCAGAAGGCGGTCTCTCACCTGCAGAAATTGAGAGTTTTGAAGCTAAAGGAGCGGTCTTGGCAGGGCTTGGTCCTCGCATCTTGCGAGCAGAAACAGCACCGCTTTATGCTCTGTCAGCCCTTAGTGTTTTATTAGAATTAGAGAAATAAGAGGAAGAAAATGGAACAAAAACATCGTTCAGAATTTCCAGAAAAGGAACTCTGGGATTTAACAGCCCTATACCAAGACCGTGAGGATTTCTTGCGTGCAATCGAGAAAGCTCGCGAAGATATCAACCAATTTAGACGTGATTACAAGGGCAATTTGCATACTTTTGAAGATTTTGAGAAGGCCTTTGCGGAATTGGAACAAATCTACATTCAGATGAGCCATATTGGTAACTATGGTTTTATGCCTCAGACGACAGATTATAGCAATGACGAATTTGCTAATATCGCCCAAGCTGGGATGGAATTCGAAACAGATGCCAGTGTAGCCTTGACCTTCTTTGACGATGCCTTGGTGGAAGCTGATGAGGAAGTCTTAGACCGTTTGGGTAAATTGCCACATTTAACAGCTGCCATTCGTCAGGCAAAAATCAAAAAAGCCCACTATCTAGGTGCTGATGTGGAGAAGGCCTTGACCAATCTTGGTGAAGTTTTCTACAGCCCGCAGGATATTTACACTAAGATGCGAGCTGGGGATTTTGAAATGGCCGACTTTGAAGTCAATGGCAAGACCTACAAAAATAGCTTTGTCACCTATGAGAATTTCTACCAAAATCATGAGGACGCTGAGGTCCGTGAGAAATCCTTCCGTTCTTTCTCGGAAGGGCTTCGTAAGCACCAAAATACAGCTGCAGCAGCCTATTTAGCCCAAGTCAAGTCTGAAAAACTCTTGGCAGATATGAAGGGCTATAACTCAGTCTTTGACTATCTTCTATCTGAGCAAGAAGTGGACCGTGCCATGTTTGATCGTCAGATTGACCTTATCATGAAGGATTTTGCGCCCGTTGCTCAGAGATACCTCAAGCATGTTGCCAAGGTAAATGGTCTTGAAAAGATGACCTTTGCAGATTGGAAATTGGACTTGGATAGTGCCCTCAATCCTGAAGTGACCATTGACGACGCCTATGATTTGGTCATGAAGTCGGTAGAACCTTTGGGACAAGAATATTGTCAGGAAGTTGCTCGCTATCAAGAAGAGCGCTGGGTAGACTTTGCTGCTAACAGTGGCAAGGATTCCGGAGGTTATGCGGCGGATCCATATCGCGTGCACCCTTATGTCCTCATGAGCTGGACAGGTCGTTTGAGCGATGTCTATACCTTGATTCATGAAATCGGGCATTCGGGTCAATTCATCTTTTCAGACAATCACCAAAGCTACTTCAACGCCCATATGTCGACCTACTATGTCGAAGCACCTTCAACTTTCAATGAATTGCTACTCAGTGATTACTTGGAGCAGCAATCTGACGACCCACGTCAAAAACGCTTCGCTCTTGCTCACCGCTTGACAGATACCTACTTCCATAACTTTATTACCCACCTCTTGGAAGCAGCCTTCCAGCGCAAGGTTTATACATTGATTGAAGAAGGAGAAACCTTTGGAGCAAGTAAACTCAACAGCATTATGAAGGAAGTCTTGACAGACTTCTGGGGAGATGCCATTGAAATTGACGATGATGCAGCTTTGACTTGGATGCGCCAAGCTCACTACTACATGGGCTTGTATAGTTACACTTACTCAGCAGGACTAGTTATCTCGACAGCTGGTTACCTCCATCTTAAAAACTCTGAGAATGGAGCTGAAGACTGGCTTAATCTCCTCAAATCAGGTGGTAGCAAGACACCGCTTGAGTCAGCCATGATTATCGGAGCGGACATTTCAACGGACAAACCACTTCGTGATACCATCCAATTCTTGTCTGATACGGTTAATCAGATTATCGCTTACAGTGCCCAGTTGGGAGAGTAAATTAAAAGAGTAAATTAAAAGAGTCTGGGACAAAAGTCTAACCTTAAATATAAGAAGCGAACAAAACGAGTTATCTGATACTCAGAATTCTGTCTTGTTCGCTTTTTTATCTAATCTATTGCTTTAAAGAATTTATAATAAAGAATTCCTAAAATCAGAATTTTTTGTCTCTGCCTCTTTAATTATCCCCAAAAGATATCTTCTTCAGCTTGATCTGAAGAGAAGAGCCAAACTTCTTTGATTTTTCCGTCTTCAATACGGAAGAGGTCAATCCCGTTCATATTGAGTTCAGTACCATCAGCCCGTGTTCCAAGAAAAGTAACATTAGCTGCGATTAAATCCTTATTGTCAGAAACCCAATTTGTTATCACCTTAAAGGTTTCATTAGTTTTCTCAGCAAATGTAGCCAGGTGAGGCCCTAGCTTGTCCTTACCAACAACTGTACCAGATATACTATGAGTACCAGGTTGATGCCAAACAATATCGTCTGCCATCGTTTCAAAGACACCAGGAAAGTCACCAGCAATTAAAGCTTGGTTATAAGCGTTGAAAATTTCTAAGTTTGTTGACATATCTATTCTCCATTTCTTTTTTATGATATAATTGTAACAGTTACAAACAAAAAAACAAGTAGACACTTTTTCGATAGCTAGTATCAAAAGTGGTACTATTATTGATACTAAAGGGCACCTCTAAAAACCTATCCAATGGACACCAAAATATGAGATAATAGCCTTATCATAAGATGAGGTTA
>NZ_JAHZPT010000037.1:0-16543 GCF_019929545.1 Streptococcus mitis | reverse complement strand
ATAACCTCATCTTATGATAAGGCTATTATCTCATATTTTGGTGTCCATTGGATAGGTTTTTAGAGGTGCCCTTTATATGGTATTAGTTTGTTAGCTCTCATCGGACTTGCTAGAAATTTTGGAGAGGCTGGTCAAGATTTTGCTACCTACTTGCAGACCTTGCAGCAGAGCTTGACGGATAAAACAAGTGATTTTCGTTTAATTTTAGAATTGCTGGCCTTTGGGTTCGTTCTCAACACTGTGTTCAGATGGACTAGAAAAGTTGAGAAAAGACCTATAAGAACTTTAGGATTTTATAAAGAAAATTTCCTCAGCAATCTTGTTAAAGGATTTGGCCTAGGCCTGGCACTTTTTTTTCTGACCTTGTTAGGTTTAGTGGCCGTGGGGCAATATCGTTTGGAGTCCATTCACTTGAATCCTTATTCGTTTATCTTTGTCATTTTTACCATTCCATTTTGGATTTTACAGGGGACAACAGAAGAAGTGGTGGCCCGTGCTTGGCTCCTTCCTCAATTGGCTTCAAGAACCAATCTCAAACTTGCTGTTCTTATATCTAGCCTATTCTTTACCCTGCTTCATATGGGCAATTCTGGTCTAACACCACTATCTCTAGTAAATCTCTTTTTATTCGGAGTTGCCATGGCTCTTTACCTTCTCAAAACTGATACAGTTTGGGGTGTTGCAGGTATTCATGGAGCCTGGAATTTTGCTCAGGGAAATTTATTTGGAATTTTAGTTAGTGGTCAACCATCCGGAACGTCTCTGATGAGCTTTTTACCACAAGGAAATCAAGATTGGTTATCAGGTGGTTCTTTTGGCATAGAAGGTTCCATTATGACAAGTCTGGTCTTGCTACTGCTGATTGTTTATTTCGCTTATCAATTAAAGAAAGAAAATGAAAGGATGTGACTTCGGTCCGTCCTTTTCTTCGTGAAAATGCTACAAGTATGCTAAAATAGGAATAACACATGGAGAGAGGATTCTTATGATTAACCGCATTACAGATAATCAATTTAAACTAGTATCAAAATATCAACCATCAGGAGATCAACCCCAAGCTATCGAGCAGTTGGTAGATAATATCGAGGGTGGAGAAAAAGCTCAGATTCTGATGGGGGCGACTGGAACAGGGAAGACCTATACCATGAGTCAAGTCATTTCCAAAGTTAATAAACCCACTCTGGTCATTGCTCACAATAAGACGCTTGCTGGCCAGCTCTATGGAGAGTTCAAGGAATTTTTCCCTGAAAATGCAGTTGAGTATTTTGTGTCTTACTATGATTATTACCAGCCAGAAGCTTATGTCCCTTCTAGCGACACCTATATTGAAAAGGATAGTTCTGTCAATGACGAGATTGATAAACTTCGTCACTCAGCGACTTCGGCCCTTTTGGAGCGCAATGATGTTATTGTCGTGGCCTCAGTCTCTTGTATCTATGGTTTGGGTTCGCCCAAGGAATACGCTGATAGTGTCGTTAGTCTCCGTCCAGGTCTTGAAATTTCTCGTGATAAACTCTTAAATGACTTGGTCGATATTCAGTTTGAGCGAAATGATATTGATTTCCAACGGGGAAGGTTTCGCGTTCGTGGGGATGTAGTGGAGATTTTCCCAGCCTCTCGTGATGAACATGCCTTTCGAGTAGAATTCTTTGGAGATGAAATTGACCGTATTCGTGAAGTTGAGGCTCTGACAGGTCAGGTGTTGGGAGAAGTGGATCATTTGGCTATTTTCCCAGCTACTCACTTTGTGACCAATGACGACCATATGGAAGTTGCCATTGCCAAGATTCAAGCGGAATTAGAAGAGCAACTAGCTATCTTTGAAAAGGAAGGCAAACTGCTTGAAGCCCAGCGCTTGAAACAACGGACAGAGTACGATATCGAAATGCTGCGTGAGATGGGCTATACAAATGGGGTTGAAAACTATTCACGCCACATGGATGGTCGTAGCGAAGGTGAGCCTCCTTATACGCTTCTCGACTTCTTCCCAGATAATTTTTTGATTATGATTGACGAGAGTCACATGACTATGGGACAAATCAAGGGCATGTACAATGGAGACCGTTCACGTAAGGAAATGCTAGTTAATTATGGTTTCCGTTTGCCATCTGCTCTAGACAATCGTCCTCTCCGTCGTGAGGAGTTTGAAAGTCACATTCATCAGATTGTTTACGTTTCAGCGACACCTGGTGACTATGAAAATGAACAGACTGAGACAGTAATTGAGCAAATCATTCGTCCGACAGGGCTTTTGGACCCAGAGGTGGAAGTCCGTCCGACTATGGGACAGATTGATGACCTCTTAGGTGAAATTAATGCCCGTGTTGAAAAGAACGAGCGAACCTTTATCACAACCTTGACTAAGAAAATGGCAGAGGACTTGACCGACTACTTCAAGGAAATGGGCATCAAGGTCAAGTACATGCACTCAGATATTAAGACCTTGGAGCGGACAGAGATTATCCGTGACCTGCGCTTGGGTGTTTTTGATGTCTTGGTCGGAATCAACCTCCTTCGTGAAGGGATTGACGTACCTGAAGTGAGTCTCGTAGCTATTCTCGATGCCGACAAGGAAGGATTCCTTCGTAATGAACGTGGCCTTATCCAGACCATTGGTCGTGCTGCCCGTAACAGTGAAGGGCATGTCATCATGTATGCGGACACTGTGACTCAGTCTATGCAACGTGCTATCGATGAAACAGCTCGCCGTCGGAAAATTCAGATGGCCTATAATGAAGAACACGGTATTGTGCCTCAGACAATCAAGAAAGAAATCCGTGACCTGATTGCCGTGACCAAGGCAGTTGCTAAGGAAGAAGACAAGGAAGTCGATATCAATAGCCTAAACAAACAAGAGCGCAAAGAACTTGTTAAGAAACTCGAAAAACAAATGCAAGAAGCCGTCGAAGTGCTTGACTTTGAACTAGCGGCTCAGATACGTGATATGATGTTGGAAGTCAAGGCGTTGGATTAGAATATTACCTAAAGGAGAAAATATGTCCCGTTCCCAATTAACGATTTTAACAAATATTTGTCTGATTGAAGATCTCGAAACCCAGCGCGTGGTTATGCAGTATCGCTCTCCTGAAACCAATCGCTGGTCTGGTTATGCCTTTCCAGGAGGTCATGTAGAAAATGGTGAGGCTTTTGCGGAGTCTGTCATTCGTGAAATCTACGAAGAAACAGGGTTGACTATCCAAAATCCTCAACTTGTCGGCATTAAAAATTGGCCTCTGGATACAGGCGGGCGCTATATCGTCTTTTGTTATAAGGCGACTGAGTTCTCTGGTACCCTTCGCTCTTCAGATGAAGGAGAAGTTTCTTGGGTGCAAAAAGACCAGATTCCAAACTTGGATCTGGCCTATGATATGTTACCATTGATGGAGATGATGGAAGCTCCTGACAAATCTGAATTTTTCTACCGCCACCGTACAGAAGATGGCTGGGCGAAGAAAATCTTCTAGTCTTTTACTAAATAACCTAGCTGATCTAAGGCCTCCTCGATATAGTGGAGGTCTTGTTGTGTTTCGGCTTCAACTAGGTGGTAATGGATACCATCTGTCAATTCAGATAAAGGTTTAAAATCAGAATGCTCGACTTGTTCTAGAAAATGTTGCACATCTCTACGACAAGACAGTTTCAGCAAGGTTTCAATTTCTCCATAGACGGGATGGTCAATCAAGGTGTTTTGAACACGTCCGCCATTATCTACGATAGCAAGGAGTTCTTGACCGATTTCTTCAACTTCATGTTTCACTTTGAAAAGTTTGTGAACATAAGGGTTGGTTTCAATTTGCTTATAGACGTAGCCACGATTGGTGGATAGGATAGGAGCGCCATCGGCTCTTAAAATTGCAATGTCCTGTACAATGACCTGGCGTGTAACATGAAAATGTTCAGCTAAACTTTGGCCATTGAGGGCTTTAGGAGTTTCTTTCAAGAGTTGGAGCAGGGCTTGTTTGCGATCTTTTGTCATAGTTCTTCCTTTTAACGGCGTTTGCGAAGCACTTTATAGACAGCTAGTGCTAATGTATAGTCTACCATACTATGGATAATTGTACCAAATCCAACTAGCACAAATAGAACATAAAACATATTTTCTACATTGGTACCAGAAGTTGCGTAAAAAACGACACAGGCCAATACTTCAGCAAGGGCATGGACAAGCGCTAACACAAAGTTGAAAATCCAGGAAGCTTTTGGTTTATCTAGGGTATCGGGGAATTTTTGTAGGTAAAGAGCCCCCAAAGTTCCAAAAAAGATATGGGAAAAAGCTCGAAAAACAATAACCATGGGATAGCCAGCCATCAAGAATCCAAAACTAGAGGCTAGGATGACAAAAACTGCCATCAAGGGCGACAAGAACATAGCGATAAAAATAGCGATGTGGCTTCCTAAAGTATAGGAAGCAGGTGGAATGACAATCTTAAAAGGCATAACAATTGGAATCAAAATCGCAATAGCCGTTAAGAGGGCAGTCATTGTCATAAATTGTGTCTTTTTCCGTGTATTCATAAGAATCTCCTTTTTGACTGTATATACACTAGTATAGTATAACAAACAAGACAATAAAGCAAGGATTTACTTAAGTTTATAGGCCATTTTAAATTAAATATTGGTAAAGATTTCACTAAAAAAACTGTATAGAGCAACATCTCCACCTTCAAGCTTGAAAGTGGAGATGTTTTTATTTTTTCAAAGTCTGTAGTCTTGGAACAATAGCTAGAGTAAGAATTGCGGAAATGACTAATTCGGCAATCGAATTTGTTGAGATAACGGTTGCTAGGAGTTTTTGGATATTACCATCAAAGACATTTCCAAAAAGGTAGAAAATTCCACCAAGTACAAAGACTGTGTTGGTAAGTGAACCTAGGGCACCAGCTAAAATCAGACCAGTCTTGTTTTTCATTAGTTTATAGACTAGATAAGGAGTTAAACCAATCAAAATACGTGGGACGATAGCAATGATAGCTGAGTAGATGTTCCCGTTTGGGACGAATGGTGAGAAGAGGTAGCTTGTTGGTAGAATCGTAATAGTGTTAACGGTCAAGCTAAGTAGCCCCATCAAAAATCCAAGTGTAACCCCAACTCGTGGACCGTAAATAATGCTGGCAATAATGACAGGAATATGAACGATGGTCGGTTTGATTGGGAATGGAAAAAGGTTAAAGATAAGTGAGCTCAGAAAGTGTATCACGAGCATGGTTGCAAAAAAGATAGCAATAGGTGCAATGTTAGAGCGTTTTTTCATCGAGAGTTTCCTTTATTCTTTCTAAAATAATTGTGAGGTCGGCTAAAGCTCCTCGTCCATGGTCGCCACAAGCTAGTAGGGATTCCTTAGGAGCAATCAGCTGATAGCCGTAGCTTTCTAATGTTTTCAGATTAGCCTGAGTTGCCGGATGGTCATACATTTTTGTATTCATTGCTGGTGCGATGAGTTTTGGGATATGACTTGGCAAGGCTAGAGCCGTACTGGTCACCATGTTGTCCGCAAAGCCGTGGGCTAGTTTTGCAATAGTGTTAGCAGTTGCAGGGGCCACAATAAATAAATCCGCCTTTTTTCCAAGTTCGATATGATTGACCTGATCAGGATAGGGTTCCTTCATGACATCCAAGTGGACAGGGTTCTGTGAGAGTACCTGTAGTGTCAAAGGTTGGATAAACTCTGTAGCAGCCTGAGTCATTAAAACAGTGACTTGGTGGCCTTGTTTTTTTAGAGAACTGACTAAATCTGCCGACTTGTAAGAGGCGATTGAGCCTGTTACAGCCAAGAGAATGTTTGCCATAGCTTTCCTTTCTAAGAATGGTAGGCTTGAATTTTTTCAAGAAGGAGTTCTGCAATTTCTTCTTTAGTGTTAACCGTTTGAAGATGATCTTTCTCAACAAAGATAGCACGGTGCTGATCTGCTGAGATTTGAGTGAGATCATTTGCAATGATTAAGTCTGCTTGGTTTTTGATAAGACTTTTTCGAGCAATATCAACTAGATGGTCTTCGGTAACATCAACCAGCAGTTTAAAGCCAATCAGATGAATAGCTGGATTCCATTCCTTGACTAAAGAGATGATTTTGGGTGTCTTTTTTAGGAACAAAACCTGAACCTCATCAGTTGAAGAAATCTTAGCTTGATGATTTTGCTTGCTTAAAAATTCTTCTAGATTGGAGCTAGCCTGAACTTCCTCAAGCCCTGTCATATAAACAGGAGTGTAGTCAGAAACAGCCATTGAGTGGACCAAGACCTGATAATCCTGAACACGTTCTTGCATTTCCAGTAGAAGGTCCTTGGTATTGTTAATTTCTCGAATACTTAGCTTGGGATGGGATTCTGGCTTCAAAGCTCGTTTTGTAGTAATTAAGCAAACTTCATGCCCTGCAGCAAGCAAGGTTTCTGTGATGATTTTCCCCAAGCGTCCTGTAGAATGGTTAGTGATAGAGCGGACGCTATCGATAGCTTCACTGGTACCGCCCGATGTAACTAAAATTTTCATAGCACTATTGTACACAAAAATAAACGGTAAGTAAAATGAAAGTGATAAAAATTTGGTAAAAGGAAAGAATATAGTTTCAAACTATAAAGCCATATAAAATTTAAGAAAGGACTCTAAAAACCTTAAAAACAGGGATATTTACGAACGTTTAGAGAGTTTTTGGATGTTAAAAATCTTGTTTTGTGATATAATGAATTATCATATAAGAGGTTAGAGGAGTTTTGAATGAAAACAGATATTGAAATCGCACAGAGTATTGAGTTGAAGCCAATCGTTGATGTTGTAGAGAAACTGGGCATTTCTTACGATGATTTGGAGTTGTATGGAAAGTACAAGGCTAAGCTCAGCTTTGATAAAATTCGTGCAGTTGAGAGCAATCCAGTTGGGAAATTAATCTTGGTTACTGCCATCAACCCAACACCTGCAGGTGAAGGAAAATCAACTATTACCATTGGTCTTGCGGATGCCTTGAACAAGATTGGCAAGAAAACCATGATCGCTATCCGCGAACCATCTCTTGGTCCAGTAATGGGTATCAAGGGTGGTGCCGCTGGTGGTGGTTACGCTCAAGTTCTGCCAATGGAAGACATCAACCTCCACTTTACTGGAGACATGCATGCCATTACAACTGCTAACAATGCTCTTTCTGCCTTGATTGACAACCACTTGCACCAAGGAAATGAGCTTGGAATTGACCAACGCCGTATTCTCTGGAAACGTGTAGTGGACTTGAACGACCGCGCTCTTCGTCACGTGACGGTTGGACTTGGTGGTCCTCTAAACGGTATTCCTCGTGAGGATGGATTTGACATTACAGTTGCTTCTGAAATCATGGCTATTCTTTGCTTGGCGACTGATATTGAAGATTTGAAACGCCGTTTGGCGAATATCGTTATTGGTTATCGTTACGACCGTACACCAGTTTCTGTAGGTGATTTACAGGTTGAAGGTGCCTTAGCATTAATCTTGAAGGATGCGATTAAGCCGAACCTGGTTCAGACAATTTACGGTACACCTGCCTTTGTACATGGTGGTCCATTTGCCAATATCGCTCATGGATGTAATTCAGTCTTGGCAACAAGCACAGCCCTTCACTTGGCTGATTACACAGTCACTGAAGCTGGTTTTGGTGCAGACCTTGGTGCCGAGAAATTCCTTGATATTAAGACACCAAACTTGCCAACATCTCCAGATGCAGTAGTTATCGTCGCAACCCTTCGTGCCCTTAAGATGAATGGTGGTGTGGCTAAAGATGCTTTGACAGAGGAAAACGTAGAAGCAGTGCGTGCAGGTTTTGCCAACTTGAAACGCCACGTTGAAAATATCCGTAAATTTGGAGTACCTGCAGTAGTAGCTATCAACGAATTTGTATCTGATACAGAAGCTGAAATTGCAGCCTTGAAAGAACTTTGTGCCTCAATCGATGTACCAGTTGAGTTGGCAAGTGTCTGGGCTGATGGTGCAGAAGGTGGAGTAGCACTTGCCGAAACAGTTGTTAAGACTATTGCTGAAACTCCAGCTAACTATAAACGTTTGTATGACAATGACCTTTCTGTTCAAGAAAAGATTGAAAAGATTGTTACTGAAATCTACCGTGGTAGCAAAGTGAACTTTGAGAAGAAAGCTCAAACGCAAATCGCTCAAATTGTTCAAAACGGTTGGGACAAATTGCCAATCTGTATGGCTAAGACCCAGTATAGCTTCTCAGACAATCCAAATGCACTTGGAGCACCTGAAAACTTTGAAATTACCATTCGCGAATTGGTGCCAAAATTAGGTGCAGGCTTCATCGTTGCCCTAACTGGAGATGTCATGACCATGCCAGGACTTCCAAAACGACCAGCAGCCCTCAACATGGATGTTGAAAGCGATGGAACTGTTCTAGGTTTGTTCTAGTATATTGTAATTGACTTTATACTCTTCGAAAATCTCTTCAAACCACGTCAGCTTCACCTTGCCGTACTCAAGTACAGCCTGCGGCTAGCTTCCTAGTTTGTACTTCGATTTTCATTGAGTAAAAAATGAGTTTGGAAATACTATCCAAGCTCATTTTTTATCTAGATACAAGAAGTTGCCTTTTACACGTAACCAGTCTTGGTAAAGATATTTTCCTTGAATTCTGATATAATAGAAATATTGACTTCAAGAGTAAGGAAGAGAAGATGAACGCATTATTAAATGGAATGAATGACCGTCAGGCTGAGGCGGTGCAAACAACAGAAGGGCCCTTGTTAATCATGGCGGGGGCTGGTTCTGGAAAGACTCGTGTTTTGACCCACCGCATTGCTTATCTGATTGATGAAAAGCTGGTCAATCCGTGGAATATCTTGGCCATTACCTTTACTAATAAGGCTGCGCGTGAGATGAAGGAGCGTGCTTATAGCCTCAATCCAGCCACTCAGGACTGTCTGATTGCGACCTTCCACTCCATGTGTGTTCGTATTTTGCGTCGCGATGCGGATCATATTGGCTACAACCGCAATTTCACTATTGTAGATCCTGGTGAACAGCGAACGCTCATGAAACGCATTCTTAAACAGTTGAACTTGGATCCTAAAAAATGGAATGAACGAACTATTTTGGGGACCATTTCCAATGCTAAGAATGATTTGATTGATGATGTGGCTTATGCTGCCCAAGCTGGAGATATGTATACGCAAATCGTAGCCCAGTGTTACACAGCCTATCAGAAAGAGCTTCGTCAGTCAGAGTCGGTTGACTTTGATGATTTGATTATGCTGACCTTGCGTCTCTTTGATCAAAATCCTGATGTCTTGACCTACTACCAGCAGAAGTTTCAGTACATTCACGTTGATGAGTACCAAGATACCAACCACGCTCAGTACCAATTGGTCAAACTCTTGGCTTCCCGTTTTAAAAATATCTGTGTGGTTGGAGATGCGGACCAGTCTATCTATGGTTGGCGTGGTGCTGATATGCAGAATATTTTGGATTTCGAGAAAGATTATCCCCAAGCCAAGGTTGTTTTGTTAGAAGAAAATTATCGCTCTACGAAGACCATTCTTCAAGCGGCCAACGAGGTCATTAAAAATAACAAAAACCGCCGTCCTAAGAATCTCTGGACTCAAAACGCTGATGGGGAACAAATCGTTTACTATCGTGCCAATGATGAGCTAGATGAGGCTGTATTTGTAGCCAGAACTATCGATGAACTTGGTCGGAGTCAAAACTTCCTTCACAAGGATTTTGCAGTTCTTTATCGTACTAATGCGCAGTCCCGTACTATTGAGGAAGCCTTGCTCAAGTCAAATATTCCTTATACCATGGTTGGAGGAACCAAATTCTACAGCCGTAAGGAAATCCGTGATATCATCGCTTACCTCAATCTTATTGCTAATTTGAGTGACAATATCAGTTTTGAGCGCATTATCAACGAGCCTAAACGTGGAATTGGGCCAGGAACGGTTGAGAAAATCCGTGACTTTGCGAATATGCAAGACATGTCTATGCTAGATGCTTCAGCTAATATCATGTTGTCTGGGATCAAAGGTAAGGCAGCCCAATCTATCTGGGATTTTGCCAATATGATTCTAGATTTACGAGAGCAGCTAGATCAATTAAATATTACAGAGTTGGTTGAGGCCGTCCTAGAAAAAACAGGTTACGTCGATATTCTAAATGCTCAAGCGACTTTAGAAAGCAAGGCTCGGGTTGAAAATATTGAAGAGTTCCTTTCTGTGACGAAAAACTTTGATGACACCTCTGATGGGCCAGAAGAGGAAACTGGTCTGGATAAACTGAGTCGTTTCTTAAATGATTTGGCCTTAATTGCAGACACAGATTCAGGTAGTCAGGAGACATCAGAAGTGACCCTGATGACCCTACACGCTGCCAAAGGTCTCGAGTTTCCAGTTGTCTTTTTGATTGGGATGGAAGAAAATGTCTTTCCTCTTAGCCGTGCGGCTGAAGAACAAGATGAATTAGAAGAAGAACGCCGTCTGGCTTATGTAGGTATCACGCGTGCAGAGAAAATTCTCTATCTGACCAATGCCAACTCGCGCCTGCTTTTTGGTCGTACCAACTACAATCGTCCGACTCGTTTTATTAACGAAATCAGTTCAGACTTGCTTGAGTATCAAGGTCTGGCTCGTCCAGCAAATACAAGCTTTAAGGCATCTTATAGCAGTGGTGGTCTTGCCTTCGGTCAAGGCATGAGTCTTGCGCAGGCCCTCCAAGACCGTAAACGCGGTGTGGCACCAAAAACTATTCAGTCAAGTGGTCTCCCATTTGGTCAATTTACAGCTGGTGCAAAATCAACGTCTAGCGAGACAAATTGGTCCATTGGTGACATTGCCCTCCACAAGAAATGGGGAGAGGGAACTGTTCTGGAAGTTTCAGGTAGCGGTGCTACTCAGGAATTAAAAATCAATTTCCCAGAAGTAGGTTTGAAAAAACTTTTAGCCAGTGTGGCTCCAATTGAGAAAAAAATATAATTTTCCATCCTTCTCACGAATAATAAAGTGAGGAGGATTTTTATGTACAGTATTTCATTTCAAGAAGATTCACTATTACCAAGAGAAAGGCTGGCAAAAGAAGGAGTTGAAGCGCTGAGTAATCAAGAGTTGCTAGCTATTTTACTCAGGACAGGAACACGTCAAGCCAGCGTTTTTGACATTGCCCAGAAAGTCTTGAACAATCTTTCAAGCCTAACAGATTTGAAAAAAATGACCCTGCAGGAATTGCAGAGTCTGTCTGGTATCGGCCGTGTTAAGGCAATAGAATTACAAGCTATGATCGAACTGGGCCATCGTATTCATAAACATGAGACTCTTGAGATGGAAAGTATTCTCAGCAGTCAAAAGTTGGCCAAGAAGATGCAGCAGGAGTTGGGACATAAAAAACAAGAGCACCTGGTGGCGCTCTATCTTAATACTCAAAATCAAATCATCCATCAACAGACCATTTTTATCGGCTCAGCTACTCGTAGTATTGCTGAACCGCGTGAGATTCTTCACTATGCTATCAAGCATATGGCAACATCTCTTATCTTGGTCCACAATCATCCTTCAGGAGCGGTAGCCCCTAGCCGAAATGATGATCATGTCACTAAACTTGTTAAAGAAGCCTGCGATCTGATGGGGATTGTCCTCTTAGACCATTTGATTGTCTCTCATTCTAATTACTTTAGTTATCGTGAAAAGACGGATTTAATCTAAAGTTCATTAACGACATAGTCAAAGAGGTTTTTATCTTTGGGACGATTTTCAAATAGAAATTCTGGGTGCCATTGGACACCGAGAAAGGCAACATCATCCGTACTCATGACAGCCTCAATGATACCATCTTGAGGATCATGAGCTGCAATCTTTAAGTTAGGTGCTAAATCCTTGATGCTCTGATGGTGGAAGGAGTTGATATGGGAAATTTCTCCATAGATTTCTCGAAGAACTGTATCAGGTTCTGTCATCAAGCGTTGAGTTGTGTACTCAGCAGAACAATCCTGCCAATGGTCTTCGATATCTTGGTACAAAGTTCCACCCATGGCAACGTTAAAGAGTTGAGTTCCACGGCAGACAGAAAAAATTGGCTTTTTCTGTTTAATAGCTTCCTTGATGAGGGTCAGTTCAAAGATATCCCTTTGAAGGTGGTAGTCATCGCTATCGATGGTTTTTGGTTCACCATAAAATTTTGGATCAACATTTTGCCCACCTGTCAAGATGAGCTTGTCAATCATACTGATATAGTGGCAGGCCATTTCTTGATCACCAATCGGTAGGATGATGGGAATCCCTCCAGCGTCTTTAACGCCTTCAACAAAGCCTTTTGCTACGTAGCTCATCATGATGTCATCATCTGGATGAGTTTTTTCGTTTCCTGTAATCCCAATAACTGGTTTTTTCATAAAATGATTTTCGCTTTCTAATCCTCTTTTCGCATGAAGTAGAGGAGGGTTTGGAGTTCACTTGTTAAATCAACATACTGAACGACCACGTCTTTTGGTAAATGCAGATGGACTGGTGAAAAACTGAGAATTCCTTTCACGCCAGCATCCACCAAGAGATTGGCAACCTCTTGTGACTTGACGCTGGGAACTGTCAGGATAGCAGTCTTGACATCAGCATCCTTGATTTTATCCTTGATTTGAGAAATCCCGTAAATGGGAATTCCATCAGGAGTTTGGGTACCGACTTCGGGATGGTCATCTAGGTCAAAGGCCATGATAATTTTCATCTTATTACGCTCGTGGAATCGGTAGTGGAGAAGAGCATGGCCCATATTTCCAATACCTACCAGCATGACATTGGTAATGGAGTTATCATTGAGCAAATCGGCAAAAAATGTCATCAGTTTTTTGACATCATAGCCAAATCCACGCCGACCTAGTTCACCAAAATAGGAAAAATCACGACGTACGGTCGCTGAATCAATCCCAATGGCCTCTGCAATTTGTTTAGAGTTGGCACGTTCAATCTTTTCTGCATGAAATCTCTTAAAAATTCGATAGTAGAGAGAGAGTCTTTTCGCTGTAGCTTTTGGAATAGCAGACTGTTTATCTTTCACAAAATCACAACCTTTCTATTCTTCTATTTTATAGAAACATTGTGAAAAAATCAACAAAAACAAGAAAAAACTAAGAAAAATCTTAGTTTTGATGTAAAAAATCTGCATGTGATAGAAAACGGTAGAGGTCTCCGACTAGTCCTTGGTAAACTTCCTGTCCATTAAAGGTTAAAGAAGTCACATAAAGTGTATCTGGTAGGGTCACACAGCCTGACAAAGCTAGCATGAGAGCATCGTAATCTTCATACTTGAGAGTCCGCTTTACATGATAGCTATCCTTATAGGTTAATTTAAACATATGGGACCTATCTTTCCGATTTTGTAAAGACACCACGCTCTACTAAGCTATCCATGAGGAAATAGAATTTTTCTTGATGAATGTGGTGGTCTTCTGATTTGAAAATATCAACTAGACGTAGCCCAAACTTGTCAGTGATATTGATTTTAGCACCTGTAAGTTCCTTGTTAATGATGATTTTGAGTTGGAATCCCTCACCGCTGTTCGGAACTTTTTCCAAAAGGCGAGTCAATTCATAGTTACCAACCTTAGTCTCAAAAAAAGTATTGTCCTTAAGGGTGAATTTTTTAACAGAAGGGCTAAGAGTGTAGTCGTAACGACAATTTTTTAACTGAATGGTTTTTTCAAATGCCATATGGCTAACCTCCGATAATTTCTTTTAAGGTTTTTGCGAGGGTATGTAGGTCTTCAACAGTATTTTCTGGCGACAAACTGATACGAACGGATTCCTTCAGACGTTCTGAATTTACCCCGTACATGGCTTCAAGAACATGGCTGGATTGTACAATGCCCGCAGTGCAGGCTGAGCCAGTAGAGATTGAAATTCCAGCCAAATCTAGACGGAGGAGTAAGAGGTCATTTTTCTGACCAGGAAATCCAATATTGAGAACATAAGGTAGATGGTGTTCACCTCTATTCAGGTAATATTGAATGCCCTCTAGCTCTGCCAGAAAGGCAGTTTCTAGATTTTGTACATGTTGAAAATGTTCTTCTTGTTTTTCTATGCCATCTTTTAGGGCTGCAACCATGCCTATTATGGCAGCTAAATTTTCAGTTCCTGCACGTTTTTTCTGTTCTTGGTCTCCACCATGGAGATAGGAATCAAAGTTCATGCTAGATGCGTAGAGAAAGCCGATTCCCTTAGGACCATGGAATTTGTGGGCAGAAGCAGTGAGAAAATCAATGCCCAATTCTTCGGGGTGAATTGGTATTTTACCAATAGCTTGAACTGCATCAACATGATAGGCGGCAGGATGTTGCTTGAGTATTTGGCCAATTTCAGCAATGGGAAGTAAGTTTCCTGTCTCATTATTGGCAAACATGGTAGAAACCAAAATCGTATCGTCACGTAAAGCCTTTTGAATTTGTTGGGCTGTTATTTCTTGATTTTCTGGTTGGATAATGGTTGCTTCAAAACCAAAGTGTTGAACCAAGTAATCAATGGTTTCAAGGACGGCATGGTGCTCAATAGCAGTTGTGATGATATGTTTTCCTTGTTCTTGGTGACGAAGGCAGTAGCCAATGATGGCAGTATTGTTTCCTTCAGTCCCACCAGAAGTGAAAAAAATATGTTGAGGTTTTGTCTCCAGTAACTGGGCTAGTTCCTGACGGGCTTCTCGCAAGAGTTTGCCAGCTTGACGACCATGACCATGAATACTAGAAGGGTTTCCGTGGGTTTCTTGCATCACCTTGGTCATCGCTGAAATAGCAACTGCTGACATAGGAGTCGTTGCAGCATTGTCCAAATAAATCAAAGAATCACCTTATTTCTTTTTATTGTAGGCAAAGAGTGGGCTGACTGGTTTTCTTTCGTGGATACGGACGATGGCATCACCAATTAACTCACTAGCAGTGATGTAGCATACGTTTTTAGGAGTTTTTTCTTTTGTTGCTACTGAATCTGTCACAAGAATTTCTTTAATATTAGTATTGTCAAGAAGTTCAGCAGCACCTTCAACGAAGAGACCATGACTAGAAACAGCATAAATTTCTGTAGCTCCTTCACGTTCAACGATTTTAGCAGCTTCAGAGAAGGTACGTCCTGTATTTAAAATATCGTCAATCAAGATAGCTTTCTTACCTTCAACATCACCGATGATATAACCTTCGTTGCGAGTTGCATCGTCTTGAGGGTAGTCGATAATGGCGATAGGAGCATCAAGATATTCAGCCAAGCTACGAGCACGTTTCACACCTGAATTTTTAGGGCTGACGACAACAACATCTGAGCCAAGGAGCCCCTTATCGCAGTAATGTTTTGCAAATAGGGGAACTGTGAAGAGGTTGTCAACAGGAATATCAAAAAATCCTTGAACCTGAACGGCATGTAGATCAAGTGTAAGGATACGATCAACACCAGCCTTAACCAGCATATTAGCAACTAGTTTCGCTGTAAGTGGCTCACGAGGTGAAGCGATACGGTCTTGACGTGCATAACCAAAATATGGAAGAACAACGTTGATGCTGTGGGCACTTGCACGCACACAAGCATCGACCATGATAAGCAATTCCATTAGGTGGTTGTTAACAGGGAAACTTGTTGATTGGATGATGTAAACATCATAACCACGGACACTTTCTTCAATATTCACTTGGATTTCTCCATCTGAAAATTGACGTGATGATAGTTTTCCAAGTGGGACACCAACAGCTTGAGCAATTTTCTGTGCAATCTCTTGGTTAGAGTTGAGTGCGAAAAGTTTCATGTTTTTTCTATCTGACATTATAGACCGTCCTCTGTAAACTTTTTAAATCCTAGTCATATCTGCCTAGCCTATATGAACTGGGATTTTTGTATTTTATCTTTTCTATTTTACCAAAAAATAGAGATTATTTCAGCTATTTTTCATGCTTTTGACAAATCGGACCAATTTTGAGGGAGCTTTTTGATAAGCAATCTGATTTTCCTCTAAAAATTGCTGGAAATCTTGTTTCCCTTGCACGTGATTTTCAACTTCAAGCTCTAATTCGTAATCTGTCATATCAAAGTACTGACTTTCATCCAGCGCCATGAGACCAATAGCTGTTTGCATTTCATAGCGAAGCGTTGTTAGACAACCGAGCACCTGCCAGTTCTTGCTCTGGATACCATGTTTAGCTAATTCATCAAGAACCAGCCCCTGAGGAAGTTCTTCCTTGATCAGATAGTTTTCAGCATCTTTTAGTTGCAATTTTTGATTGTATTCCATGTTTCCAACACTTTGCGGGACTTTGAGTGTCAATTCTGCCCAGTCTTCAAAGGTTCGAATGCGCATAGCAACTTTCTTTTCTCTCAGTTCAAAATCAGGCGTGTCTATGTAGTAATTTTTTTGAAGAACAGGAGTGACACCTGTGAACTGGTCTTTTAGACGATCATATTCATCTTTTTTCAAGAGTGTTTTCAATTCAATTTCTAAATGTTTCATTTTTCTTACCTTTTCTTTATCGTTGAAAGCGGATTTATGGTATAAACTGCTCACGGTTTCCTGTACCCTTGAAATCATTGGCTTTATAGTGTATATCTAAAAGTGAATACG
>NZ_JAHZPT010000036.1:0-17173 GCF_019929545.1 Streptococcus mitis | reverse complement strand
ATAATAACCTCATCTTATGATAAGGCTATTATCTCATATTTTGGTGTCCATTGGATAGGTTTTTAGAGGTGCCCTATATGATTATGACCATGAAACAAAGTAAAATCAAACCGAGTGATCTGAGGAAGCACCCGATGATCATGAAACGTTATTAAACACAAAAGTCACCCATGTGAGTTCTTGCCAGAAGCTGAAGTTAATCCTTCAACCTGGAAAACTCGCAGAGGTGACTTTTTCTATACATCTCGATTTTTCTGGCAATAATCATTAACCGATAAATATGTCTGTGAATCACCCAGCGACTCCGCTATGTCCATAATCCGCGGTGGTAGTAATCCCACTCGCTGGACAAGTTCGTGATTGCTGAACAATTCCCGTGGACTGCCGGCGAAGCCAAACTTCCCGTGTTCCATAACATACACCGACTCAAACTCGGCGGCGACCCAATCCATGTCATGGGTGATGGTCACAACTTGGTGGCCCGAATCAGCCAACTGATGGAAAATTGCGGTCAACTTGCGCCGGCTTTCCCAATCAAGCGACATCATCGGCTCATCAAATAAATAAATCGCCGGATCCACTGCCAAAACTGTGGCAACGCTCAATAGCTTGCGTTCCGACAATGACAGGTCATATGGACTTTCAGCTGTTTTATCATCCAAGCCAACTCTTTTTAGAGCCGCTAAAGCCCGCCTCGTAATCGTGTCGTGGTCATCCATGACCTGCGCGACACTCCACTCCACCTCTCGTTGAACGGTCGGGTTGAAAAGCTGATCGTCAGGATTCTGAAAAGTAATCCCAACCTTCAGTAACTTTTCGACTGGTTTAAGATCATTAAAATTTTCTCCATCGATCTTAATCACACCGGTTTGTGGTGTCAGCAAACCCGTCAACAATTTGAAGAGCGTTGATTTGCCGGCACCATTTTGGCCGACAATCGCCACCATCGGATCGACGAAGTGTTTGTCTTCAACATCCAAGCTAAAGGACCGTTCCGGATAAGTGAACGTCAGGTGGCTCAGTTCAATTGTGGACATAACTAACCTCCTTCAGATCAGCGTAATTCACCGGATACCGGCCATCAGCCAAGTGCCAATCCATTTTTTGAGCAAGTTGCTGGATTGTAGGGGCTGGAATCTGCCAGTCAGCTGCCAAATGATTAAACACCTCACCCGGCCTGCCCTGGGCTACCATTTGACCCTCGTGCAGCACCCACACAACGTCGGCGACTTCGCACAAATCGTCAATTTCACTGGTGACAATGAAGACAGTCGTCTCTTTGACTTGGGCCAGCCATTGGAAAAATTGTCGGCGGCCAAGGGGATCCATTTGACTGGTCGGATCATCCATAATCAAAACAGCCGGGTTAGCCGCAATCGCCGTGGCAATTGCCAACCGCTGGCTCTGACCACCGGAAAGGCTCTCGGGACGCAAATTCAGCTGTTCAATCAGCCCCATTTGCGTGGCAACTTCTTCAACCCGTTTTTGAATCAGTCCTTCAGCCATTCCCTGATTAATCAAGTCAAAGGCGATTTCATCGGCAACCGTGTCTGCCAACCCGCTTAGTTGGCCAGCTGGATTTTGCAGTACAACTCCATTCATGGCATTATAAACGGGCCAATTGTCGGACACTCGCTGGCCAAACATGTGCCAATCGCCCTCAATCTCAGCAGACACAATTTTGGGAATGACCCCTGCCAGCACACGACACAAAGTCGATTTGCCGGAGTGGCTATTCCCGATAATCCCAACCACCTGGCCAGTATGAACCTCCGCGTTAATCTGACGCAGTTGTGGTTGCTCAGTACCCGGATAACGGGTGGTCAAATTTTCAATTACAATCCGTTTATCTTCGTCCATATCTTCCACCCAATCAATAAAATTGCCAATCCAGTCAGACCAATGTGCAGCGTCCGCGACAGGCGATACACGCGCTGGGAGGTTCTGACAGTCCGGTTGAGATTATCAAAACCTCTCAGTTGGAGAGAAATCGACCGCGTCATCGATTGATCCAAGGTCTTAATCACCAATGGAATTAGAACCGGCAGGACTGACTTTAATTTCTGAATCAACGTTTTTTGCGGATTGGTTCCGCGAACTTTTTGTGCCTGCTGGATTTTCCGCATATTGCGCATCATTTCCGGCAAAATATAACACACCGACATCAGAACGTAGACGGTTTTATAAGACAATCCGGACAGTTCCAAATAGGCCGCGTTTTCTGAAATACTCGTGGTCACCATAAAAAAGCCACTGGTCAAAATAATCACCAATACTCGACAACCCAGAGTAGTGGCGTAAATCAGGCCTTCTTTGTAGAACGACACCCCAAGCACAGAAAACAGCACAGTTTGATTCCGACTGTAAAATAACCCTTGGATGATTAGCATGGTGCAAATCAGAAACAGGCTGAATCCCAGCGCCTTAAAGGTGGTAGAACTCAATTTGGAAAATAACAATAGCAGTGTTGCGACAAGAATTAATCCGGCCTGAAGCAATAAATTCATACTGGCAAAGCTCAACAACGTCATGTCCAAGATGAACAAGAGCTTAGTAATCGGATCGATCACCTGGTACCACTTGAGATTGACCCGTGGCGCTCCAGAAATCAATGTTTTATCAGTCATCATTTATCATCGCTAAAGAAGTGCACCATCCGCTTCGGCAGCTGACGATAGATGAAGAATGACAGGTAGGCCACGCAGACTTTATCCAAAATATCCAAGATAAACTCATCGGTAAATGAGGCCAGCCACACTGGTGCATGATTGGCGACCATTACCGCAAACAATGAGTCACCCCAAGCGATACCGGTCTGACCACCCCAAAAGATGACGTTGAGTGGCGTTGAAATGACAGCTGAAACGATGGCAATAATAATAGCAGAAACAAATACTCGTCGCGCTGACGAGAACCACCCATTGGCGTGCAAAACTCCGACAGCAATCCCAATTCCGATGCTGGTAATCGCATACACGGTTGAAATTGGCGATAAGGTCAGCCCATAGATCACGTTGTTGATGAAACCACTAATGGCACCGGCAACCGGCCCAGCCAACATGCTGGTAAGAAAGGTTCCCAAAGATCCCAGCCAAACGGGCAACTTTAACCCCTCCGCCAAGGCTTTGGCAACATAGTTAATCCCCACGGCAGCGGGAATCAAAGTCATGGTGGCAGCACTTAACTTAAATTTCCACATACTGGTACGATGAATCGGTTCTGTTTTCATAATCTTCTCCTTTTGTTTTTAAAGAGCCGTGTCTGGATAGACTTTCGGACGCAACGCTCTATTATATATCTACTGAACTGTCTATACACAAGATTTCCATCCTTAGTCGACATGAGCTGGAAATCTTTATTTGTTAAGTAGTTCACAACACATTATACACCTATTTTGTGAATAGTCAAGTGTATTTACAGTAAAATTTTAGAAAATCATAAAAATTTCCTCTTATTTTCCATTTTGAAAGACATTCAGTAACTCTAATATCAAAAAAGCCCAGACGACATTGTCTGAGCATTATTTTATATAGTCGTTTAAGCAAGTTGAGTTTCGCATTTTCAAGCTATTTCTTCAACAAACCTTGTTCTTGGAGAAACTCTTTGGCTACTTGTTCTGCTGACTTGCCTTCAACACCGACTTGGTAGTTGAGCTGGCTCATCTGGCTTTCAGTAATTTTACCAGCCAATTTATTGAGAACTTTCTCCAACTCAGGATGCTTCTTAAGCAAAGCTTCTTTCATGAGTGGCGCTCCTTGATAAGGTGGGAAGAGTTGCTTGTCATCTTCCAAGACCTGCAAATCATAACGCGCTAATTCCGCATCAGTTGAATAGGCATCCGTGATTTGAATATCGCCTGACTGAATTGCCTGATAGCGAAGGGCTGGCTCCATGGTCGCTACATTGAGGTTAAGACCATACATTGATTGCAAGCCCTTATTTCCATCTTCACGGTCATTAAATTCGAGAGTAAAGCCTGCCTTTAACTGTCCTTCCACTTTTTTCAAGTCTGAAATGGTCTTCAAGCCATATTCTTGAGCAATCTTTTTCGGAACAGCTACAGCGTAGGTATTTTGATAAGACATAGGTTTGAGATAGGCTAGATGATCCTGTTTAGCAATACCATCACGCGCCACATCATAAACCTGCTCTGGCTCATGACTCACTTTCGGTGATGGTTGAAGCAGGCTTTCAGTCACCGTACCAGTAAATTCAGGATAGATGTCAATATCGCCTTTTTTCAGAGCTTCATAGAGGAAGCTTGTTTTCCCAAAATTCGGTTTAACAGTCGCAGTCATACTGGTATTTTCTTCAATCAGCAACTTATACATATTGGCCAAAATTTCTGGTTCTGGACCCAATTTCCCAGCAATCACCAAGTTTTCTTTCTCTTTTTGAGCTAGTAAGGCTGGACTATAAGACAGACCGAGCAATATTGTCACCAAAGCAAAACCAGAAAAAATCGTCCGCAATTTTGCTTTTTCCATCACTTTTAATAGTAAGTTAAAGGCAATAGCCAGCACTGCAGAAGAAAGTGCCCCAATCAAAATCAGACTGGCATTATTACGGTCAATTCCCAAAAGGATAAAGGACCCCAGTCCACCTGCACCAATCAAGGCCGCCAAGGTTGCCGTACCAATAATCAATACTGCTGCCGTGCGAATCCCAGACATAATGACAGGCATGGCAAGTGGAATTTCAAACTTCTTGAGGCGCTCCCATCTAGTCATCCCAAAGGCAATCCCAGCCTCTTGCAGACTCGGATCAATTCCCTTTAGCCCAGTGATGGTATTTTGCAAAATCGGAAAAATCGCATAAATCACTAGTGCTGTCAAAGCCGGCAAGGTTCCAATTCCCATCAAGGGGATAAAGAGCCCCAACAAGGCCAGAGACGGGATAGTCTGGAAAATCCCTGCAATCTGCAAGACCCAGTCCGCCAACTTCTCATGATAGCGGAGATAAACAGCCAAAGGAATCGCGATAAAAATAGCCAGCAACAAGGTCAAAAGTGACAACTGCAAATGCTGAGATAGAGCTGTCAACCAATCACTAAAACGATCCTGAAAAGTTGCAATTAAATTAGTCATGAACACTACCTCCAAACAAGTCTGCTACAAAGTCTGTTGCAGGCGCTTTTAAAATCGTCTCAGGATTCGCTACCTGGCGAATCTCTCCATCCTGCAAGACAGCAATACGGTCCGCCAATTTCAAAGCTTCATCCGTATCATGGGTCACAAAAATCGTTGTCATCCCAAACTCTTTATGCAATTCTTTAGTCAAAACCTGCAACTGTTTTCTTGAAATAGCATCAAGAGCCGAAAAAGGCTCATCCATGAGGAGAATCTTAGGCTGACCAATCATAGCCCGTACAATTCCAACCCGTTGCTGTTCTCCACCAGATAATTCACTAGGCAAACGATGCCCATACTCAGCTACTGGTAAACCAACCTTTGCCAAAAGCTCTTCTGTTTTCTGAGCAATTTCTTCCTTAGTCCAGCCCTTCATTTCAGGAATCAGGGCAATATTTTCCGCAACTGTTAGATTAGGAAAGAGAGCAATAGCCTGTAAAACATAACCAGTAGAAAGACGAAGTTCACGCTCATCATAGTCTTTGATACGCTTGCCATCCATATAAATATTTCCATCAGTTGGTTCCAAAAGACGGTTGACCATCTTAATCATGGTCGTCTTACCGGACCCAGATGGCCCAACTAAAACCATAAACTCTCCATTCTCAATCCGTAAATTAACATCTCTCAAGACATCTTTTTCTGTGTAACGTAAAGCTACATTTTTGTATTCAATCATTCTGTATCCTCAATTTAAAATTTCCCTCGATTGGTCAAATCTTCTACCTTAAGCATGACTTCCTTATTGTCCCAATGTTCCACAATTTTCCCGTTTTCTAGACGGAAGATATCGTACTGGGCATAAGCAACTCCATCAATCTGAGTCTGACCATAGCTAACCACATAGTTTCCTTGTCCTAAGAGTTGAAAAACAAAGTCAAAAGTGGCCCTTACTTATAAACAGCTAATTTGCTCCATTTTAAACCTCATTTTCCTTCTCTTTCAGATTAGCCAAAATTCTTTCTTGAAAGGCTTCAAACTGCCGAATTTCTTCCTCGGTGAATCCTTTATAAAAGATAGTATCCAATTTCTGACTGACACGATGCCCCACTTCTTTCTGAGACTGCCCCAACTCTGTTAAAATCAAATACTTCTTACGCTTATCTTCTCCACATGGACTAATAGTTACAAGATTTTGTTCCTCTAGCTTTTTAATCATCGTCGTCAGTGTATTGTTAGCAAGCCCAGTTTCCAGAGCAATATCTGTCGCAGTTGCGCAGCCAGTTTTACTATTCCATAAAACCGCTAAAATCTTCCCCTGTTCACTCCGATAAAGAGCTTCAGAATCTTGGTTCACTAACTTTTGAAAAATCCGTCCATTCAACAAACGAATATGATGGGCTACCAAATGACTATCTTTCATGACACCTCCAATTTATTTCGATATCGAAACGAATAAAATAATTGTAACACTCACTATTCCAATTGTCAACTATTTCGATTTAGAAATAATTTTTCCCAGTAAAAAAATCTCCTACTCAAGGTAGAAGATTTCAATCTTATAAAACTTAATCCGTCATGTCCGATACCAACGTTCGATGCTCCAATGGAACACTGCACATAACTAGCAAGAAAATGAAACCTGACTGAATCCAGAAGAGGGCCAGGTCAAAGATTCCGTGTACAGCAACCACTGTAAGGAAAGATAGATAAAGACCAATAATCGGACGTTTCCCCGACTCCTGACTCATATCCATCATCAAGCGAACAGGAGCCACAGAAGACAAAACTAGTAAAATAGTCCCTACAATTCCGTAACTCAGAATCGTATCAATATAAAGACTGTGAGCATGTTCATGATAAGGAGCATTTATCCGAGGATACGAGTGCATGTAGGTCAATGGCCCTTCACCCCAAAAAGGATTTTGCTTAAACAAGGCCATCCCAGCATCCCAGATAGAAATGCGTTCTTCCATAGAAGAGTCTAAAGTCCCCATCCGAACTCCCAAATCACTAGAAAAGAGGAAGCTCAAGCCAATCGCAAAGACCCCAATACTAAGCCAAAAGGCCTTCCAGTTTTTAATGGTCGTAAAGAGATAGATAATGGCACCAGCGATAATAGCAGGAAAGGCAGTTCGATTTTGCGTAAAGTTCAAACCAAAGAGATTCACAAAGCCTGCAATCACACAGAATACTTTCAACCAATTCAACTTGGTCGTTGTAAACAGATAGAAGGCAATCATGATACAGAAACAACAAATAATTCCATAATAATTAGGATTAAAGAAGGTCACTTCTGCACGATTCTGATGCCACACCTGCATGTTAGGTGAAAGAAAAGCATAGTTGAATTTCTTCACAATTTGGAAATGTTCTAAACTCGCAAAAGCAGCTGACAAAACGCTACCAAACAAGACGAGCTGCAAAATCAATCGAAAGAATTTATGTGATAAAATCGACTGATAATGCAAAAAGAAAACAGTAAATAGAAAAATTCCTACTGAAGCCACAACTCCCATCCAATTTTGTGCAAAAACGGATATAACAGTACTATAGCCAAGAAAAAGAAGCAGCATCGGATGCTCCCCCATTTTCTGAAGAATACTTTTCATGTCTCCTGTGAAAATTAAACTGATAATATATAAACAGAATACAACTACAAAAAGATAAAAGGGTAAAAAGATACTCAGGATAATTCCCAATAAAATCAGCTCTTTACTAGACAACCCTTTCAGCTTTTCAATAAAGCCTATTGATTTCAAAATGAATCCTTTCTCTCCAAATCAGTTGATTCAGATAATAGTAAGCTACCCTATATTGTACCACTTTTTTAGCAATTTGAAAACAAAGGAAACGTTTTCTAAAATAAAAACCCTATTTTATCAACCATATCAAGGCTTCAAAATGTTACTTCAATTCCGTTCTCAATTACCCGATAAGTCTGATTTTGCAGATCAATTTCTACTACTGCTGTTACGGACTTATCTTTATTTTGACGTTTGATTACAATGCTGTGGGCTGTTGGTGTTTCAACGTCAATAGTTCCTTCTAAATCAAATGCTACTGATCGATTACGGAAAGAAAATAGATTGAGAAGGGCCTTCACTACAGGACGTTGGACTTCTTCTGCTATTTCCTCATTGCTATAGTAATGACGATTAATATTTCGACCTTCTTTAGTTTCTTCTAATAATTTCAAATCATTCTTGCCTGCTAATATACCTACATAGTAAACCTGAGGAATACCTGGGGCAAAAGCTTGAATTAGACGAGCGAGAAAATACTTAACATCATCATCTCCAAGCGCAGAATAGTAAGTCGAATTGATTTGGTAGATATCTAAATTGTTATACTCGGCACTGGAGTACTTACGTTTGACATTAGCTCCAACCTTATAGAGTTCATTTGAAGCATAGTCAATCTCCTCATCTGTCAGGATATCCTTGACATCCACCACTCCAATCCCATCATGGGTGTCTAGCGTCGTAAATTGCTTCATTGGGCTCATCTTTAACCACTTAGCCAAACGCTCTGTTCTGGAACTGTAAAGAGTATAAAGTGTCACCATTGGAAGAGCAAAATCATAAACATAGTAATCATGGTCTGCTATTTTAAACTGAATCGAATAGTGTTCATGAATCTCAGGTAAAAGCTCTGTCCCATACTCAGCAGCGATATCTCGAACTTTGTCCAATAAATCCCAAATATCTGGTTCTACAAAGAAATCATTAGTATCCAATTTCTTCACTGCATAAGCAAAGGCATCTAGACGAATCAAATCACACCCATTACTTGCCAAATGCTGAATGGTCTTACGGATAAATTCCATCGTTACTTCTTTGGTCACATCAAGATCAATCTGCTCCTCACCAAAGGTGTTCCACAAATGTTCCACTGACCCATCTTCAAACACAATCTCTTGCTTTGGTGCACGATCCTTACGCTTGTAAATTAAATCTACATCAGCTTGTGTCGGACGATTTTCCGGCCAAAACTTATCCCAGTTTAGAAAGAGATCTTTAAATTCACTTGCTTCATGTTTTTCTTGATAATCCTTATAATACTTGGATTGACGAGAAATATGATTAATCATAAAGTCAAACATAAGATAATACTTCTCACCTAAACGCTTAACATCCTCCCAATCACCAAAAGCTGAATCCACTTCGTCGTAGTCAACTGGCGCAAATCCACGATCACCTGTTGATGGGAAAAATGGTAGAAGGTGAACTCCCCCAATAGCATCTCCAAAATACTCTTCCAAATTCTCATATAAGTCTTTAAGATTATTTCCCAGACTATCTGAATAGGTAATCAACATGGTTTTATTCTGAATTGGCATCATTACTCTCCTTTTTCTAATTGAAGCCAAGTCTTATATGACTTGGCTTCGTAAATCAAGTTCATGTTATACTCTTCGAAAATCTCTTCAAATCACGTCAGCTTTATCTGCAACCTCAAAGCTGTGCTTTGAGCAACCTGCGGCTAGCTTCCTAGTTTGCTCTTTGATTTTCATTGAGTATTAAATCTCTGTTTATCATCAAACTCGTACTAATATAGACTGTGATAAACTAAGTACTACTTTCTTGTTTTCTACATAGAATTATCAACAAGCTGAACCCTTCCTCTGTGTCAAAGACTATAGATTCTATGAGTTCTTCTTACTTCACTGCTCCGTTGCTCATGCCTGAAATAATATGTTTTTGGAAGATGAGGTAGACGACAGTAATTGTTACAATTCCTACAATATAGGATGCAAAACTTGGCCCATAGTCATTAAAATACTGACCTTGGTAGTTGTACTGGAAGAGAGGCAAAGTCCACAGCTTGGAATCCTTATTCAAAATTAACAATGGCAACATAAAGTCATTCCAGAACCATAATGCATTGATAATCAAGGTTGTAGCATGCATGGGCTTCAGCATTGGAAAGATAATTCGACGGTAAGTTGTAAATCGATCAGCCCCATCAATTTCTGCAGCTTCATCTAAACTATCTGGTACACTGATTTTAATATAACCAACATACAAGAAGAGGGTCTGTGGAATTGCATAAGTTAGATAAAGTAGCACCAACCCCCACATATTTGCCAGGCCGAGTTTGCTCATCATAACTGTGATAGGAATCATAATCACCTGAAATGGAACAAATATCCCTAAGATCAAGAGCGAATACATAATTGCAAAGGCTTTTTTCTTGGACATATTTCGAGCAATGGAATAAGCTGCAGCTGGTATAAAGAAGGCTACTACAATCAATGATAATACCGTAATAACAGCTGAATTCCAGAAATAGCCTCCAATCCCATCCGAAATCAATCGTTCATAATTGCTTAATGTAAAAGGATTGGGCAAACCAAAGAAATGATTCATGATATCCTTGGTTATCTTGAAGGAACTAAAAACCGTTACTAACAAAGGAACAAGTATGAGAATACCACCTACTATCAAGAGGACATACTTCCAAAACTGATTCAATTTTTCTTCTTTTTTCATGTGTAAGACTCCCCTATTAGATTTCAAATTTCTTTGATAGTTTGATTTGGATAAGAGAAACAATTCCAATAATTAAGAATAAAATCAAGGCAATTGCATTCGCATATCCATATTGATTACTCTTGAAGGCATAGTTGTAGACTAAAAGACCAAGAGAGGTTGTAGCATTATTTGGACCACCACTCGTCAAGGCAAAAATTTGGTCAAAGGCAGTCAAACCAGACTTAAGAGCTAGGATAAAAACCATAGAAATCGTTGGTAGCAAATATGGTAATTCAATTTTCCAAAAAGTTTGTTTACTTGTTGCACCATCAATTGATGCCGCCTCCAAAATATCACTTGGAATACTCTGAAGACCAGCAAGAAAGAGAATAATCGGCATTGCTACTCCTTGCCATAGAAGAACAAAAATAGTTGCCACTACCGCTCCGATTGGTGTTCCTAATAGACTTTCTTGTAAAAAACTAATCCCTAAAATTTTTCCAATCGTTGGAAGACCATAGTTGAAGAATTGTTTAAAAATCAAGGAAACTGTCAAACCAGACAAAACAGCTGGGAAAAAGAACCAAGCTCTAAAGAAGGTCTGCCCTTTCATCTTAGAATTTAAGGCTCGAGCCACAACCATCCCAATTGTAATCTCTCCAATAATCAATGCTAGGGTTAAAATCAAAGTAAAAGCAATGGCTGTGAAGAATTTCCCATCAATCATCAGCAATTTGTAGTTATTCAGACCAACAAATTTATAATTATAGGTCAATCCAGTCCAGTTAGTCAAACTATAGAAAGCACCTTGTACCATCGGAAAGTAAAAGAAGATAGCTTGTAATGCAAGCGGGATGAGCAAAAAAGTCCAACCCCAGTATTTATTTAAAAATTTTCGAATAGCCATATCATCTTAACTCCTATTCTAGTCCAAATCTGCCTTCATTGGATTAAAGAAAGCATTGAGATTGTTTGCCATATTTTTCAGATTTTTATCCATCAAGTAACCTGCACTTAGATTGAAAAAATCTTCTTCAGAATTCCAGTGTTGGCCCAACCAAACATAATGTTTATCCGTAAATGCTAGTTTAGAAATCTCTGCAAGTGCTGAATCTTCTTTTTCCTGTATACCTTTCACAGCAACTGGTGAACCATCCACATCATAATATGCTTGCATAGCTTTTGGACTAGTCATATAGCTGATAAATTCTTCGGTTTCTTTAGGATGTTTGGTAGTAGCTGAAGTTGATAATGCCATGTCCCCTGCACCAACAGTGACTTCTTTTCCTACTTCTTCTCCTGGGAAGGCAAACATCCCCACATCAAATTTTGGATCCTGTTGATTAATTGCCGCTAATGCCCATGATCCTTGTGGCATCATAAAAGCTTTTTCATTCGAGAATGCGACCACCGCATCATTATAAGAGGCACCACGCCATCCATCTTGAGCATTATCCGCCAACAAATCTAGTCGTTCTGCATCTGCTTTTAAAATAGCATCATCTACAGAAATAGCATTTGGTTTTGAAAAGCGAAGATAGTTATTAGCTGCGTCTCCACTGCCTGTAATGGTAATGAGAGAAAGTTGGTGATAACCGTTTAATGTCCATCCTTCATTGCCTGCAACTGCAAACGGAGAATTCCCACTATCTTTTATCTTTTTAACAATCTCTTGAAACTCTTTAAAAGTCTTCGGTTCCTCAAGTCCTAATTCCTTAAACTTTGTTTTATTGTAATAGATTCCATAAAGGTTAGCAGTTAAAGGCACACTATAAATCTTGTTATTGATTGCATACTTTTCGGCATAGTCATTCTTAATATTCTCAAGATAGGACTTCCCTGTCATATCTGCAAAGTAACCTGCTTTTGCCCACTCCTGAAAATCCATATTTTGAGGATAGATATTAACAATATCTGGAACATCTCCTGATAAAATCCGAGTCTTCAGAACAATTCCAGCTGCCGGAACAGTCGTCAGTTTTACATCAATAGTAGGATGATCCTTTTCAAAATTATCTACAATTTTTTGCAAAGTATCCGCCATTTCGGTCTTCTGGTTAAAAAATTCAATCGTTACCTTTCCATCAGTCGATTGATTATTCTGACCACAAGCTGCTAGACCTAGTAAACTAGCCCCAGCGACTAAAAGAAAACCTGCTTTCTTATACCATTTCATTGGAAAGCCTCCTTTATAAATTTATACACCTTTATTATAGTCTTCTAAAAATATACTGTCTACTCAAAAAATCTCCTTGGGATAAAATAACAGTTAAACCCGCATACATTAGTTCTGTACCTGAGTAAACTTCGCCATTTTCCTGTAATTCATATAGTCCCTCTTCATCCAAATCTTTTAACTTTAAAGTTGTTTCCATAGTCTCTACAACTGATAAAACGCGAACGTAGGTTACAATCGTTTGATTTTTGTAATTAAATTGTAGAGCTGCTTCATTGGATGTAGACTCGGGATTGATTAACCTATATTGTTGTCCTAACTGAACTACTGGTCGTAATTCTTTATACAAGTTCACCTGATTAGCAATCTCAGCTTTCTCTTCAGCTGATAAACTTGTCAAATCAAGCTCAAATCCCAAATTTCCCATCATTGCTACATGACCACGTGTTTCTAATGGTGTCGTTCGCCCCATCTGATGATTCGGTACTGCTGACACATGAGCCCCCATAGAAATGGTTGGATAGAGATAGGATGAACCGTATTGAATTGGTAAACGTGCAATAGCATCAGTATTATCACTAGCCCAGACTTGTGGGAAATAACGCATCATACCAAGATCATTTCGTCCACCGCCACCAGAGCAGGACTCAAAGAGAATATGGCTGTGCTTCTCTGTCAGATAAGAAACGAGTTCGTAAAGCCCCAGCATGTACTGATGAGATTGCATCTGTGTCTCTAGATAGTTTGATCCATTCCCTAGCTTAGTCATATTGCGGTTCATATCCCATTTGATGTAGTCAATCTCATGATAAGATAGGAGTTGATCTAAGACATTTTTCAAGTATTCTACTACCTGAGGATTGGCAAGATTAAGTACTAATTGATTTCTAGAATAGGTATGCTCATATCCTGAAACCTGAATCGCCCAGTCAGGATGTTTACGATACAAATCGCTATCTACAGAAATCATTTCAGGTTCTAACCAAAGCCCAAACTGCAAACCTCTTTCGTGGATAGCTGAAATCAGACTTTCAAGACTTCCACCCAGTTTTTTCTCATTAACAATCCAATCACCTAAAGCACGATTATCATCAAAGCGATTGCCAAACCAACCATCATCTAATACAAAAAGTTCAATGCCAACTTTCTTAGCTTCATCTGCTAACTCTAACAGTTTTTCTCTCTGAAAATCAAAGTAAGTAGCTTCCCAGTTATTAATTAGAATTGGGCGTTCTTTTGTAGAAAATTTACTTGGCATAATGTGCTTCAGTACAAAATTCTGACTTTCATGACTAACACCAGTTAATCCCTTATCTGAATAGGTCACTAAAGCTACCGGTGTTTCAAAGTATTCCTCAGGGTCTAACTTCCAAGAAAAGTTTTCCGAATTAATCCCAATAGCCAGCCGAACTTCATTCAATTGATTCTTTTGAACAAAAGCTTCAAAGTTTCCACTATACATTAGTTGAATAGCAAACACATTCCCAGCATCCTCTGCGACTCCTTGATCACATAAGAGAAGAGCTGGTGTTTGAGCATGCCCAGAAGCCCCACGGTTCGAACTAATCGAAAAGATTCCTTGTTCTACCTGTTGACGTCGAACGGTCTTTTCACGAGCATAAGCACCCTGCAGAGTTACGATCTCGTAAGCTGCCGCTGGAAAATCAGCCATAAAAGAAAAGTCTTTATGAATGACAACTTCCTGGTTACTATTATTTCCCAATTTACTGTAGCTAGCAATTGTCGCATTATTATCAAAAGCAGTATAATACAAATTCAGACTAAGTTGAGCCTTAGAATCTTCTAACATTAAGACAAGAGTCTCTGTATTATCCATGCTATGTGGAGAAGGTAAGCCCTGTGGACCATTCTGACCTTTTAAAATTTTTGCTTCGACAAATCGAAAGTCTGTTACTTCAGTTACACTATGCTGAATCTGTATAGTTGGTTTCCTAAAATCTCCTAAGCCATGTTGTCCAAAAATTTGACGTTGAGTATCTAAACTAAAGGTTCGATTAGTAGCTGTTGGATTTCCTGAAAAGGCATGGTCTCGTTCATAAACACTATTGGAACCTTTATAGTTCTTAATAGTCTTTCCTAAATGTTTCAAAAGTAAGTAACCATTTCGATTTTCAATAATCAAACTTAGATTTTTACTCTCAACATAAAATAGATTATTCTCTATCCTAACTCCCATTTACTTCACCTCATCACTTTATTGACTATATTTTATCATCTGAAATCGCTTTCTAAAATAGAAAAATGTCTCAAGAATATGGTAAAATGTTAGGTAGGAGGTATCACATGCTAGTTTTTTCAGAATACCAGACTGGAACAATTGACCTTTCCCTAAGCTTTTATGGATATGAGGAATGCACACCTAGTTACTCTTTTGGTCCAGCAATTCGAGATACATACGTCCTGCATTACATTACCAAAGGACAAGGAACATTTCATTACAAGGGTAAAATTGTTGATTTAAAAGAGGGAGATTTCTTTCTATTAAAACCAGAGGAACTAACCTTTTATCAAGCAGATAGTAAAGAACCTTGGGCCTACTACTGGTTAGGAATCACTGGAGGGAAAGCTCCTGATTATTTTGCTCTTTCTCAAATTTCTGATCAATCCTATCTCATCCAATCTGAAACTTGTCATACCCAGACCACTGCAAAACTCATCTCAGACATTGTCCGCTTCGCTCAGATTACCAAATCAAATGAATTAGCTCAACTCCATATCATGGGACAACTCCATGAACTGATGTTTCATCTGGGAACTATTGCTCCCAATCAGAAGAAAAAGAATATTTCATCGACCCACCAACTCTATCTTGAATGCAAACGATTAATTGATAGCCACTATCCTCAATCACTTACAATTCAAGATTTAGCAAAAGAACTATCCGTTCACAGAAGCTACTTATCAAGCGTATTCAAAGAATTTAACACCTTATCTCCAAAAGAATACCTACTATACGTTCGAATGTATCGAGCTAAACAACTCCTCGAAAATACCCAAGAGTCAATCAAGGTAATTGCATACTCGGTAGGCTTTTCAGATCCACTACATTTTTCTAAAGTTTATAAACAATACTTTAATCAGACTCCAAGTCAAACAAGAAAAGAATATTCTCAACACCAACTAGTGAGAAAGGAAACACTATGAAATCCTACCAAGCCATCTACAAAATTCTAGCTAAAGAAACCGACTATATCAGCGGAGAAAAGATTGCAGAAGAACTATCACTGACCCGAACATCAATTTGGAAAGCCATCAAGCGTTTAGAACAAGAAGGCATTGAAATTGATAGTATCAAAAACAAAGGCTATAAACTGGTGAATGGGGATCTTATTCTTCCAGAACTTCTAGAACAAAATCTTCCAATTAAAATCAGTTTTAAACCCGAAACAAGATCAACACAACTCGATGCAAAAGAAGCAATTGATTTAGGAAATGAAGCAAACACCCTCTATCTAGCTTCCTATCAAACAGCTGGCCGAGGCCGTTTTCAACGTTCTTTCTACTCACCCCAAGGTGGCATTTATATGACACTCCATCTTAAACCCAATCTCCCCTATGACCAATTACCATCCTACACACTACTTGTAGCAGGAGCTATCTACAAAGCCATTAAGAACCTAACTTTAATAGATGTCGACATAAAATGGGTCAATGATATCTACCTCAAAAATCATAAAATTGGAGGAATCCTCACTGAGGCAATGACGTCAGTAGAAACTGGCTTAGTCACAGATATCATTATTGGAGTAGGAATCAACTTTACTATCAAAGACTTCCCTCAAGAATTAAAAGAAAAAGCTGCTAGTTTATTCAAAGCTCCAGCACCTATTACCAGAAATGAATTAATCATAGAAATCTGGCGTTCTTTCTTCAAAACGCCAGCAGATGAGTTATTATACCTATATAAAAAACAGTCATTCGTTCTAGGAAAAGAAGTGACTTTCACACTAGATCAAAAAGACCACAAGGGACTTGCTAAAGATATCTCTGAAAGTGGAAAACTTTTAGTTCAATGTGATAACGGAAAAGAAATCTGGCTCAATAGCGGAGAAATTTCACTCAAGAGTTGGAAGTAGTAATAAACAAGCACAACCATAAAATCAACAATATATAAAGATTTTAGCTTTTCTGCAGCCCACTACAGTTGACAAAGAGCGAAAAAAACTTCAGATAAGTAATCCAATTAAGTTTTACAAATCTGAAGTTTTTATTCTACTATTCTTAAAAATACAAAAAAAGAGTTATAAACTCTCAATAAAACGGAGAATAAGGGATTCGAACCCTTGCGCCAGTTACCCGACCTAACGATTTAGCAAACCGTCCTCTTCAGCCTCTTGAGTAATTCTCCTATTAATGGGCACGAGTGGACTCGAACCACCGACCTCACGCTTATCAGGCGTGCGCTCTAACCACCTGAGCTACGCGCCCAA
>NZ_JAHZPT010000035.1:0-17937 GCF_019929545.1 Streptococcus mitis | reverse complement strand
TAAATAATAACCTCATCTTATGATAAGGCTATTATCTCATATTTTGGTGTCCATTGGATAGGTTTTTAGAGGTGCCCGTTTGTTAAAGTTCATCGGTGTCTGAATACCTAGAATGTTGCTACTTCCAACGGCCATTAGACTATAGCCTGCAAAGTCGAAGAACAGATACAAGGTATAGAGGTACATATACTTGATTGAGTAAATGACTGTGCCAGTATTATTTAGAGCGAGTAACATCTGGTAAACATAGGTTGATAAAACAACCTTGTAAAGAAGGCCTAGAATGATACGATACACACCGTCCCCTGCTAACTCTAGATACTCTTTTCGAGGCATGACCTCGTTTATCTCTTTTAAAAATCTCCTACTCCGATCAATCGGACCAGCACTAACTGTAGGGAAAAAAAGTAAAAATTGCAGGTAGTCTTTTATGCTAATCTTTTCTTTAATCAAGCCATCCAATATCTCCAGCATGATCTGAATGGTCTTAAAGGACATGTAAGAAATTCCAATAAAGGCCAACAAATGCAGAGAAGTCAGGGCAAAGACTTTATTGATTACCAAAGGAAAAATAGAAAGGAAAACCAGAGGTTTCAGCCGCTTTGTTTCTATCCTCTGTGCTATGAAAACCAGAAAATATTGGTAAATGACAAAGGCAAGTAAATAGACAATCATTGCTCTACTCTTGCCATAAATAGCTCCTACAAATAAGAGGGAGAGCACCAAAATATAGTAGTCCTTACGTTTTTCAAAAAAGTTTACTACAAAACCAATTAGTAAAACTACAAACAAAAGAAGGAAAAACTCATTCCCCTCGAAATAATTCATACCAGCCAAACTCCTTTTTTCTTTTTCTCATCTCTTGATTTATCTTTTTAAGATTAGTTCCTATCATATTACCAAGGATAGTTAACTTTATTCATTATATCATAATTTAAAAACTAAAAATACTTTTTTTATTTTATTTCTTAAAATAAAAAATCCAACTGACTCTCAGTACTGAACCCCAATAATGAGACAAAATTATTCACACCATAAATAAAATTCAAGAACAAAAAATTGATGAAGGAACCAGTTAAGGATTCTGCCTTTTTAGCTAAAATAGTAATCAACACCAGTATACAAACTTAAAAAAATCAAAACGACCAAAATGAAGTGAGAAAGTGCTCCTTATTTTGGTCGTTTTTTGTAAGTTATGTTTATTACGGTATGAATAATTGAGTTTTAATATCTTAGAAAAGTGAGAATACAAGCACGGCCAAGGCTGCACCAATAACAGGTCCCACAACAGGAATCCAAGCATAAGACCAGTCTCCGTCTCCCTTGTTTGAAATTGGAAGAAGGCTGTGTATGATACGAGGTCCAAGGTCACGAGCTGGGTTCAATGCATAACCTGTTGTTCCGCCAAGTGACAGACCGATACCGACAATCAAGGTACCAACTGCAAAGGTTCCTATACCTGCCTGAAAATCGTAAAGCCCCAAAGCAAAGATTGTCAACACCAAAACAAAGGTTCCAAGGATTTCACTGATCAAGTTAGAAACTGTATCCTTGATGGCTGGCCCAGTACTGAAGGTTGCTAGGATATTTCCTGCATTTTCTTCTGCCTCATAATGCGGTTTGAATTGCAACCAAACCAAAATCTGACCGAGCATAGCCCCTGCGAACTGGGCTAGGATATAAGGAAATACTGATGCCCAAGGCAAGTCACCTTTTAAAGCCACACCAATTGTCACAGCTGGATTCAAATGAGCTGGACTGAGTTTTCCAGATACAAAGACTGCAACTGCAACTGCAATCCCCCAACCCATAGTAATCACAATCCAACCTGAGCTGTTGCTCTTGGTTTTTGGAAGAACCACACCAGCAACAACACCATTTCCTAGAAGAATCAGGATTAAAGTCCCTAAAAACTCTCCAAATAATTCATTCATCATCTTTCTGTCTCCATTAAAAAGGAGGAGAGGGTAGACTAGGAGTCCTGCCCGCCACCTCTTTTATTTTTTCTTAATTTTTTAATTCTGCTAAATCGTTGTTAGCAAGAGCTGATTCGACATCAGCACGGTAAGCTGCTTTTTCATCTTCTGTCCATTCATAGAATCGTCCCATTTCATCCAAAACTGGCTCAACGATACTATCCAAACTATCACGCATAAAGAGCATGTGGTTGGTACGACGAAGAAGGAAGTCAACTGGGCTAAGAGCCAACTCGTTGCGCATTGAATAGTGAAGGGACAAGGTGTCTGCCAAGCTAAGACCTGGTGCTTGTTCTAAACTATGAGCAAGAGCAAAGACCTTCGGTGCATTTGAACCGTAGAGATTTGCTAAATAGTGAGCTTCCTTGCTATCCAAGCCACGTGACACTCCAAGTTGCGCAAAGGCTTCGATTTCTGAGTCCACATTTGCTGGGTTCAATTCCCCACCTGAAACAGGGTAAGTCTTAGAGTTGATCAGTTTAAAGCTGCGGTCAAATTCTGCTTTGAGGATGTCAACCACGCGCTCCATAGCTCCTTCAGCCATCTTACGGTAGTCTGTGATTTTACCACCAGCAAGGGTCAAGAGACCATTATCGTCTCGGTCCAAGCTAGAACCACGAGAAACTGCAGATGGATCCAAATGCTTCTCAGATGTGCTACTTTCAAGTTTGCTGACAGCAGACTCAACATCTTCACGCGTTTTTTCTTTAGAGAGATAAGATTCAACAGTCGCAATCAAGTTGTTAAAGCTTTCATCACTGATTGTACCGTTATTTCCTCCATTGTAGTCAGAAGCGCTATTGCCTGCGATCAATGGACGAAGACCTGCCCAGCTACTTTCAATGTCAGCAACTGTAATATTCGCTTCTGGGAAGCGGTTGTTGACAATGCCAAGTAGGTAATCTACATCTTCCTGAGTCACTTTTGGATGTTCCAAATCACCTGTGTAGTCTGTATCAGTTGTACCAAAGTAAGTCTTGTTTTCACGTGGGAGAACAAAGACCATACGACCGTCACCCAAACCTGTGTCAAAGTAAACTGGCTGTGAAACCTTGATCTTACTTGAATCCACTACCAAGTGAACTCCCTTAGTTGGACGCATTTGTGAGAATTGTGTTCCCTTATTAGACAAATTGCGCACCTTGTCGCTCCAAGGACCTGTTGTATTGATAACCAGACGAGCCTTGATTTCAAAGACTTGGTCTGTCAAGAGATCACGAGCTACAACACCTGTAATCTTGCCACTTTCGTCAAATAGGAAGCCTTCTGCCTTCACGTGGTTGGCAATGAGGGCACCGTCTTGGTTGGCACGTTTGATGTTTTCAATCACAAGACGCGCATCGTTGTTACGGAAGTCAAGGTAAACCCCACCTCCTACCAAACCTTCTTTCTTCAAGTTTGGCTGGCGTTCCAAGACTTCTTCCTTACTCAAAACCTTGTTAGCAGCTGGTGTGTTGTTAACTCCTGCCAAAAGGTCATACAAGTCCATGGCTACTTTGAGACGGAAGAGGCTAAAGGTCGCTCCATCTTCATCGTAAACTGGCAAGAGCATTGGATCTGGTTTTGGAATATGTGGAGCGATTTGTTGAACCACTGCACGTTCAGAAACCGTATCTGATACCACTTCTACATCAAATTGCTTAAGGTAACGTAGTCCTCCGTGAACCAATTTTGTTGAACGACTGGATGTTCCTTCTGCGAAGTCCTGCATTTCAATCAAACCAGTTTCAAGACCACTAGCCGCCGCCTGCAAGGCTACACCAGCCCCTGTGATTCCTCCACCGATAATTAAGAGGTCCAGAGTACGTTCCTGCATTTTTTTAATTGATAATTCACGTGTTTTCTTTGAAAATTCCATTTTTACACACTTTCTAGTTAAGTTCTGTCATCAGTATTAGTCTTCTTCTGCAAAAACTTGAGTTGCTTTCACAGCCTTCTTCCAACCCTTGTAAAGTTGTTCCTTACGAGATTCATTCATAGATGGTTCAAAGAGTTCTCCAGTCTCATTCAAGAGTTTCAACTCATCCAAGTCTTTCCAGTAACCAACTGCCAAACCTGCTAGGAAGGCCGCACCTAAAGCTGTAGTTTCTAAGTTCTTGGCACGTGCAATGTCAATTCCTAAAATATCAGCTTGGAACTGCATGAGGAAGTTATTCATAGCTGCTCCACCATCTACTTTCAATACTTGAATAGCTGTTTGAGCATCCACCTGCATTGTGTCAATGATATCACGCACTTGATAAGCAATTGATTGAAGAGTTGCCTTGATAAAATCTTCCTTACTTGTTCCACGAGTCAATCCAAAGACAGAACCGCGAGCATTTTGATTCCAATATGGAGCACCTAATCCTGTAAAGGCTGGAACGACATATACTTCATCATCGCTGTGAGAATCACGAGCATACTTTTCAGATTCTGGTGAGTTTTCTACCATACGAAGTCCATCACGAAGCCATTGAATCGCACTTCCTGCGATAAAGATAGAACCTTCCAAAGCATAGTAAACCTTGCCATTAATACCGTAACCGATAGTTGTCAAGAGGTTGTTTTCAGACAATTGCATTTCTTCACCAGTATTCATGATGATGAAAGAACCTGTTCCATAAGTATTTTTAACCATACCTGGTTCAAAGGCTAACTGTCCAAAGAGAGCTGCCTGTTGGTCCCCTGCCATACCTGAGATTGGAACTTCTCCACCATAGAAGTGGAATGGAGCTGTTTTACCGTAGATTTCAGAGTTAGAACGAACTTCTGGCAACATTGCTTTAGGAATATTGAGGATTTCCAAAATCTCATCATCCCATTTGAGTTCCTTGATATTGTAGAGCATCGTACGGGCTGCATTTGAATAATCCGTTACGTGAGACGCACCATCTGTCAATTTCCAAACCAACCAAGTATCAATAGTACCAAAGAGCAATTCACCCTTTTCAGCTCTCTCTTGAGCACCTTCAACATGGTCCAAAATCCAACGAACCTTCGTTGCTGAGAAGTAAGCGTCGATAATCAAACCAGTTTTTTCATGGAACTTTTCCACATAGCCTTTGCTTTTTAGTTGCTCAGCTAGGGGAGCTGTCTGACGAGATTGCCAAACGATGGCATTATAGATTGGAAGCCCTGTTTTCTTATCCCAAACAACTGTTGTTTCACGTTGGTTAGTGATCCCGATTGCTTCGATTTGATTTGGCTTCACACCACTGTCAATGAAAGCACCCGCAATAACAGACTGTACAGAATTCCAAATTTCATTTGCATTATGTTCTACCCAACCTGCGTGAGGGAAAATTTGAGTGAACTCTTTTTGACTAGAGCTAACTTTTTCACCTTTTTTGTTAAAGATAATGGCACGAGAACTTGTAGTCCCCTGGTCAATGGCCATAATGTATTTTTCTTGTGACATGTGATGTCCTCCTCATAAAGATCTTGAGGATGTCTCCTCTTTACACTAACTAGTATACAAAATAAAGCGCTTTCTTGTTTATCAACTTTTTTTTATTTTAAAAAAAATGTGAGGAGATTATTTGAATTTCAAAAAAAGACCTAGTTTCACTAAGCCTTTTAGTTAAAGAGTAACTGACGAATTCCTGCCAAATCTTCCAAATCCAAGTCGTTTTTTAAATAATAAACTGGGGTCTGTTCCTTCTTATGAATCGGGTTATTGGTAACCAGTAAATCATAATGCCGAGTTTGATCATACGCCTCTATGGTGATAAAACGATTGTATTCTAAATAACGCTTCAAAATAGCAGACATTCTCGAAAAGACCAGAAAACCAGAGGTTAAGTCCAAACCAATCTTCATATGCCGGCCACCATTTTCAGCCATATATTCCATTAACTGGAGCCATTCCCAGAGAATTTTCTTATCCAAATCCGTCCCCTGCTGAAAGGCAGGTAGAACATGAAAAATCTCCTCTGCTATCCCCTTAAAATCATGTTCCATCAACAAATAAGGATGACGATTCTCTAACTGGTACTTGTAGCGGTCCTGTAAAATATAGCCCTTATAGAGATAGACTTGAGCACAAAGCTGACTGAGTTCATAGGTGACATGGTCCTCCGTATAAGCCCCCAGCAATTCCTCCTTCTTCATTTCTTGAATCAATTGCGTCAGTAAACCTACCAACTGCCCTCCAAAACCAAGGATATACTCCATTGTATGAAGAGGAAGGATGCGATGAGATAGGAGGAAAGAGAAGAAAATCATCATCTCCCCATCCTCAGTTCCTAGAGGAAGGTGTTGTCCAGCGAAAAAGGACGGAGCCTTTCTCAGCAAACGAAGGTAGAAAATATTGTCAAAATACCCTCGCATTTTTTCTTCTATGACTTGAAACTGACAGGCGTTGACCCGAAGACGTTGCTGACTGATGTGACTCCACAAAACCAAGTCCAATTTCTGACCCGAAGACAAACTCGCACCGCAGATTTCTTCTAGTGTAGCAATTTCCTGCTTTCTCTCTGACTTCTGCATGTGACCTTCCCACTCCTGACTCGACCAGACCTTGCGGAAAAGACAGAAATAGAAATAGCGAATCTGATGCTCTGGACCTCGCCAACGTCCATTTTGAATAGATAAATCAAATTCTGACAAAGTCTGATTTAAACCAGCCAAGTGGCGGCCAAGCGTTGCCTCACTAATCATCAATTCTTGAGCCAGCTGATGAGCTAAAAACTGTTGGTGGTAGAGAAGATAAATCAAAATCTGGTATTTAACAGCATTCTCCAAAAACAAGCTCCGGATATCTCTCCCCTTGGTAGCTGCACCGATTAACAGACGCAGATTTTCATCTTCTAAGGAGATGTTTAGCTCTAAACCACTGTCCGAAGCCTTTTCATTAAGCAGGGTGACATATTTGGTTAGGGTTGCTTTTGAAAATCCTGTTTCCTCCATTACAGCCTTGACTGTCGTCTGAGACTCTTGCAATAGAAAGGAAAGAATTGAAAATTGGCCAGATTCAGCCTTTTCCATCAAATCTCCTAAATACATTTGTTACCCCTTTCATTTTCTACCTTAAGCATAGCATAAATCTTACAAATGCTGAAATAATCTGTTTCTCTTTTTATTTTCATGCTGATTTCCTGGTCCATTATCCTGAAAATCAGCAAACACACGGCTCCCCCTTTGGGCATTTTTATGCTAAAATAGTAGCTATGGATAAAATTATTAAAACGATATCAGAAAGCGGAGCCTTTCGTGCTTTTGTCCTTGATAGCACAGAAACCGTCCGCACTGCTCAAGAAAAACACCAAACCCAAGCTAGCTCAACTGTAGCGCTTGGTCGAACTCTTATCGCCAGCCAGATTCTCGCAGCCAATGAAAAAGGAAATACTAAACTAACAGTGAAGGTGCTGGGATCTAGCTCCCTAGGGGCCATTATCACTGTCGCAGATACCAAGGGGAACGTCAAAGGCTACGTTCAAAATCCTGGTGTTGACATCAAAAAGACTGCAACTGGTGAAGTCCTAGTTGGACCTTTTGTTGGCAATGGTCAATTCCTCGTTATCACAGACTACGGTACTGGAAATCCTTACAACTCTATGACTCCTCTCATCTCTGGAGAAATCGGTGAAGACCTTGCCTTTTACCTGACTGAAAGCCAACAAACACCTTCAGCAGTCGGCCTCAATGTCCTTTTGGACGAGGAAGATAAGATCAAGGTTGCAGGTGGTTTCCTAGTCCAAGTCTTGCCAGGAGCCAAGGAAGAAGAGATTGCTCGCTTTGAAAAACGCATCCAAGCAATGCCAGCTATATCGACTCTTCTAGAAAGTGAAGACCATATCGAAGCCCTCCTCAAGGCTATCTACGGTGACGAGGCCTACAAGCGTCTTTCTGAAGAAGAAATCCGTTTCCAATGTGACTGTAGCCATGAGCGCTTTATGAACGCTCTTGCCAGCCTTCCAAGCTCAGACCTACAGGAAATGAAAGAGGAAGACCACGGAGCAGAAATCACTTGTCAATTCTGCCAAACTACTTACAACTTTGATGAAAACGACCTGGAGGAACTCATTCGTGACAAATCTTAATACACCCTTTATGATTGGCAATGTTGAGATTCCCAATCGTACTGTTTTAGCGCCTATGGCTGGCGTGACAAACTCAGCCTTTCGTACCATCGCAAAAGAGCTCGGAGCTGGACTCGTTGTCATGGAAATGGTCTCTGACAAGGGAATTCAATACAACAACGAAAAAACCCTGCACATGCTTCATATCGATGAAGGCGAAAACCCTGTCTCTATCCAACTTTTTGGTAGTGACGAAGACAGCCTAGCACGCGCAGCAGAATTCATCCAAGAAAACACCAAAACCGATATCGTGGATATCAACATGGGCTGCCCAGTCAACAAAATCGTGAAGAACGAAGCTGGCGCTATGTGGCTCAAGGATCCAGATAAGATTTACTCCATCATCAACAAGGTCCAGTCTGTCCTTGATATTCCACTTACTGTCAAAATGCGTACCGGCTGGGCTGACCCGTCTCTTGCAGTAGAAAATGCCCTCGCTGCTGAAGCTGCAGGTGTTTCTGCCCTCGCCATGCATGGCCGTACCCGTGAGCAAATGTATACAGGTCACGCAGACCTTGAGACACTTCACAAGGTCGCTCAAGCTTTGACCAAGATTCCATTTATCGCCAACGGTGATATCCGTACTGTCCAAGAAGCCAAACAACGCATCGAAGAAGTTGGTGCTGACGCAGTTATGATTGGCCGCGCTGCCATGGGAAATCCTTACCTCTTCAACCAAATCAACCATTACTTTGAAACAGGAGAAATCCTACCTGATTTGACCTTTGAAGACAAGATGAAAATCGCCTACGAACACTTGAAACGATTGATTAACCTCAAAGGAGAAAACGTAGCAGTTCGTGAATTCCGTGGCCTCGCTCCTCACTACCTCCGTGGAACATCTGGCGCAGCCAAACTCCGTGGAGCTATTTCACAAGCTAGCACTCTGGCAGAGATTGAGGCTCTCTTGCAGTTGGATAAGGCTTAAAATGGTTCATACTGCTCTACTGGTTATCGATATGCAAAAAGCATTTGATAACCCTATCTGGGGAGAACGAAACAACCCTCAAGCTGAACAACAAGCACTGAGGGTACTGGCATACTTTCGTAAGCACGCTCTTCCAGTCTTACATGTTCAACACATATCTGACAATCCCCAGTCGCAATTTCATAACAAACAAAATCAGGTGTTTAAAAGTGGATTTGAACCAGTTACTGCAGAACCTATCTTTCAAAAAACGGTTAATAGCACCTTTATTGGAACAAATCTTGAAACATATTTACGAAAAAATCAGATTTGTAATTTAGTCGTTGTTGGTTTGACCCTGCCTCATTGTGTATCTACTACGACACGAATGGCAGCAAATCTTGGTTTTGAAGTCACTTTACTAGCAGATGCTACTGCCAGTTTTACACTATCTAACAAAAACGGTCAGGCCATCTCTCCTGAGACTATCCATGAGATTAATCTCCTTTCTCTACAAGATGAGTTTGCTCAAATTCTTACTACAGAAGAATTTTTAACCAAAGTATAAAATAATCCGTCAACTCTTATTGAGCTGACGGATTTTCTTTGATTGTAAAAATTCAAATACTGAGAGCTATTATTGACTCAAAGCAACACTGGAAACCTTGCCATCCGCTCCTGTTGTAATTTGGATGATTTTTCCTCCACCGATTTTGGCATTATACTTACCATCATCAAGAGTATAAGAATAGCCTTTGATAGAGTAATTTTCTTTCTTTCCATCAGCAGATTCTACTGTGAATTGGCCTCCTGATGAAACTGTGATTGTTTCGCCATTAGCTCCCTTCCAATTGCCCGCTGCAGCTGAGAAATCACCATCTACCATGGTTAAAACACCCTTGTAGCGTTTATTTTGCTCTGCTTGCTTGTCTTGAAGTTTGCGGTCAGTTGTAGGATCATAGCTTGATTGGTTAGACTGAGCTTGAGGAGCTTGTTGAGTTGAAGGAGTCTGAGCAGGAGTTTGTTGACTAGCCACTTCTTGACCTTGTCTTTGCTCTGGTGCAGGTGCCGCTTGTGATGGTGTTGCACTTACTGAGGACTGGTCGGTAGATGCCTTGGCCTTTTCAGATGAAGCTGAACTTGAGGACTTATGAGTCTTGCTTTCTTTGCTAGCAGAAGCTGCTTTAGAGCTTGATGATTGGCTTGCCTTAGCAGAACTACTTGCTTGAGTTGTTTCCTTTTTATTTCCACAAGCTCCTAATAGTAGGGTAGAAGCTAATACAGTCGCTGCCATCAATTTGATATAGGTTTTCTTTTTCATTTTTCTACTCCTTTGTAATATTTTAGAAATATAAAGAAATCTTTTTGTAATATAATTGTAACATTCTAATTTAAATATGTCAACAATTTATCTAAACTATTTTAAAAATCTCACATAATTTAGACACCTTTACTCCTCCTACTCTTCTATTCGTAATAAAACAGAAAAACAGGAGATTTTCCTATTAAAAGTTTGAATTTATTTTTTTGTAATCGCTTGCATCTTTAAGTGCAAAGGAATATAATAACATTGAAATAGGATATAGGAGGTATAGGTTTATGTCAAACAAGTATTACAAATATCTGCCTTGGTTGATTTTGGGAGCTATTGGCTCTTATCAATCAGCCACTTACTATGCGCGAACTGCATTTGATGTCTTCTATCTGACTACAATCTTTTTGATTGTCTATATCGCTTTGTTATTTTTACATGAGAACTATCTCAAGTATCGATACAAAGACTTCTTTACTCACATGTTGAGTAATTCTAAGAAAGATAGCCATCCCTAAAAACAGTCGCAACACAAAACCATCTCATGATGGTACATAAAGAGGTCGGGAACTTTGTCCCGACCTCGCTTTTTATTTCAATCGATAGGTTTTTCTTGGTTTCTTTTTAGGTACTCGTTTGAGTCCGACTTCTTCTACATATTCTCCGTATTTTACGAGAAAGTTATTGCTGACGATTGGACGACCGGGGTTGATAAGATTGACCAGTTCAGTTCCTTCGTAGACAGTGAACTCCTCCTCCAGCAGATAGAGGAAGGTCGGATTCCAGTCGAGACGGCCTTGGATTCGTTTGATGGATTCTTGGATAATGGCATAATGGTCAAAAGCGAAGGCTTGCTCCTCCAACTCTACTCCCTTTAAGAAGCACTTGCCTGTCTGAAAATCGACATCTACAAAAACCACATCCTTAGCATCGTCTCCTGCTTGAACAAGTTCTAATGCACAACTAGGCAGATAAACCAAGTGGGCAATGGTCACTGTCCAGCCCCGTGGGTCACGGCCGGGGGTCGATACAGTCATCAATTGCTCAATTTTTTCTAAAGGGAGTTCGAGGTTGACCTCTTCTTTCACCTCGCGCTGACAAGCATGTGCAGCATCTTCGCCCTTGTCCATAAATCCTCCAACCAGAGCCAAACAATTTTGATAAGGGTGAGCCTTGCGACGAATTAATAAGAGCTTGATCTTTCCTTCGACAAAGCAGTAGGCTACCATATCCACCGTCACACTTGGTTTTTCGTATTGAGGGAGTTCCTGCTTGTAGTACCAATCCAAAAACTCCTCCTGACTGGCATGAATTTCAAAATATTCTTTTTCCGTCATCCCTGATGGAATCATCGTGTCCGTCATTTTATGCCTCCTTACGAACTGCCTTAGTCCATTGGTACCAACCTACTAGACTATTGAGAGTGTAAACCCAGTACATCCCTTGGATGTGGATATTTTCACCCCACCAGAGATAAATACTAAAGAGATTGGTTGCAATCCAGAAAATCCATTGCTCACGGTAGAGACGTGTCATCAAGAGCTGACCAACACCATTGGTCGCATCGGTAACACTATCACGGAAAGGGCGAGCACTATGGATACTTTGGTATGCCAAGCCCATACCAATCCAAATGATAGCAGTCAAAGCCAAGTACTTGAGCCAGTCAAGCACAGATAATTTCTTAGCTTCAAAGTGAGATTCTTCTACTTTTCCTTGGACATTGATACGATTGGACAACCAAGCATAGAGGCCAATCGGCTGCATGACAAAGAAGTAAACAGTCGTCAAAACTTCACCATAAAAAGTCGCATTCATAGCCAAAACCAAATAGATAGCAGAGTTAATGGCCCCAAAGAGATAATTGCTTGCACGCCCTTCTGCTACCAAGATAACACAGACAATTCCAGTCCAAGATGCAAACAAGCTCATCCAGTCATGACTTTCTGTGTTTTGCGTAAATTCCAAGATCAAGGGAACACTTGACAGGACGATGAGATACAACCACTGGAAGAGGCTACGGCCGACAAAGAGATCTTTCCAGAGCAGGTTCATGATTCCTGCAAAACCAATCTTGCGGGCTTCCGCATGGACGTTTTTAAAGTTTTTGATAAATTGTGTGATTTTTTCAGTTAGTTTTTTCATAATTGTCTCCTAATCTGTTTGGTAAATGGCATCAATAGCCACTTTTGCTGCTTCATAATTGCCTAGGTAATCCTCAGCTAGATAAACTAGTGGAATGGTGGTTAAATATCGCTCTCTCATCTGGTCCAAATGCTGGGAAAAACTATGACGAATATGGTCTTCTGCCATAGTCATATCTCTAAATCCGTCATTGACATAGGAGCCGACAGGCTGCACAAAGAGAATCAAGTCCCATTTTTCCTTAGCTAAGATTGAGGCAAAGAGATTATCAAAAGTCTCTCCTGATAAATCCCCTTGGTCCTCAGTCTCCATGTAATAATCATAGTAGCCCTTGGTTACTAAGGAGTTGGTATCAGCTATCACCAGTCCCCTATTGGCATTACTGTCAATTAACTTAGAGGTCTGGTCATACTGCCCCAACAGGAGATAATAATAATCCTTTGGAGTCAATTCATCGTCGCGGACATTGTTTTTGATCTGGTACTCACGTGCGTATTCCAAGCTGACTGGTGCATCGTAATACCTAGCCAAATCCTTGGCTAGAGTGGTCTTCCCATTGCTGGCACTTCCCATAATCAACACTTTCTTTGTAAACTGACGTCGGAAGGGTTGAGCAATATATTTCCAATATTTGCTTGGATTTTCTCGAATCATAGTCGCTGAGATACCAAACTTTCTTTCTTGCAAGACAGTCTCAAAGCCACGATTTGATAATTCTTGCTGGTAGTCTGCTTCTCCCACAAAGAAAATTAGTTCTTGCTGGGTTTCATCATAGGAAATCTCCTCTAACATTTGGTCCAACCACTCCTGCCAGCCCATAGGGTAACGGGGAAGCTTGCTCTCGTCTAACTTGCAGACAGAGGTCAACTCGTCATCACGAAAGGCCTCTCGGATATAGCGAAATCTTTTTTGAAGCGTTAAGCCTACCTGCTCCCCTCTATCTCCCTCATAGCCTGAAACGACAACCCAGACCTGGTCACACTGCCGCTTCGCTCGCTGAATCAGATCAATATGTCCTTGATGAAGTGGAGCAAAGGTTCCAAATACCACTGCTGTTTTCTTTTTCATAAACGCATTGCCTTTTTATAATTTTTGATATTTTTGTTATCTATGTTTTTATTATAAACTATATATTTGTTTTGTCAATAGTTTTTTATCATTTTTTATAAAAAGATTGCGAAAAAGAGAATCAAGATTGCTCCTGATTCTCCATTTTTATGCAATATCAAATTTTAACTGGCCTGCTTTGACACCAATCTTAAGTGTGCTGCCTGCCACCAAATCTCCCTTAAGAAGAAGTTCTGCCAACTTGTCTTCCACTTCTGTTTGTAGGGTTCTGCGAAGTGGACGAGCTCCCATCTCTGGGTCATATCCTTGATTGGCCAATAATTTCAGTGCGGAAGCTTGTAATTTCAAATCAATGCCTTTTTCAGCCAAACTTGCCACTAAAGGTTTGACCATAATCTTCACCACTTCCTGCATATGATCGCTAGACAGGCTATGGAAGACCACCTTTTCATCAATACGGTTGATAAACTCAGGTCTATAAGCTTTTTTCAGCTCTTCAAACATGCGTTTTTCCATATTCTCCTGATCAAAACGAATGTCCTTAGCCCCAAATCCGACAGTCTTGTCATCACGAAGGGCTGTCGCACCAAGATTTGACGTCATGATGATAATGGTATTTGAAAAGTCAACCTTGCGTCCCTTGCTATCGGTCAAGACACCGTCATCCAAGACCTGCAAGAGGACATTAAAGATGTCTGGATGGGCCTTCTCTACCTCGTCAAAGAGGAGAACGGAATAGGGTTTATTGCGAACCTTCTCTGTCAACTCCCCACCTTCTTCATACCCCACATAGCCTGGAGGAGCTCCGTTGAGACGACTGGCTGCGAATTTCTCCATATACTCACTCATATCAAAGCGGATAAGAGCTGATTCGTCGTCAAAAAGAACTTCTGCCAGAGCCTTAGCCAATTCGGTCTTACCGACACCTGTAGGTCCTAGGAACATAAAGGAACCAATCGGACGCTCGTGACTGCGAATCCCTGACTGATTGCGGCGAATGGCACGGCTAATGCTTGAAACTGCTTGATCTTGACCGATGACACGTTTGTGCAGTTCAGCTTCCAGATTCAGGTATTTCTTGGCATCAGTCTGAGTCAGTTTTTGGACTGGGATACCTGACAAACGACTCAAGGTGGTCAAAATATCAGACTCTGTCACCAAGTCTTTATAGACAGGCACTTCCTCTTCTTTTGCGATTAGCTGGGCTGCCTGTTTCCACTTACCATCCATCAGGGCCTTGTCAGCTGGACTCAAACCTGAATCGTCTGCTTTTACATGCTTTGACTTATTTTGCACTGTTGCTGCTGCCTCATCCAAGAGGTCGATAGCAGAGTCTGGCAAGTGACGACTAGTTAAGTAACGATGAGCCATCTTAACGGCTGTTTCAACCGCTTCATCTGTGATTTGCACCCGGTGATATTTTTCATAAGTCGCCTTCAAGCCTTGCAAAATGGTCATGCTGTCTGCCACACTTGGCTCTTCAATCGTCACTTTGGCGAAACGACGAGAAAGGGCTGCATCTTTTTCAATATGTTTTTGGTATTCTTCCTGAGTGGTCGCACCAACTGTTCTCAAAGTTCCACGCGCCAAGGCTGGCTTCAAGATATTAGCCGCATCCAGAGTTGAGTCAATCCCACTACCAGAACCCATGATAGTGTGAAGTTCATCGATAAAGAGGATTACTTGGCCATCTTCTTCAATATCCTTAATGATATTGTTCATGCGTTCTTCAAAGTCACCACGGAAACGTGTCCCTGCAACGACATTCATCAAATCCAGCTCTAACACGCGCATCTTAGCCATTTCCGCAGGTACATCACCACTAGCAATACGCTGAGCGAGTCCAAGCGCCAAGGCTGTTTTCCCGACACCAGCATCCCCAACCAAGACAGGATTGTTCTTGGTCTTACGGCTCAAGATTTGAATCATACGCGAGATTTCCTTATCCCGACCGATGACTGGTTCTAACTTGCCAGAACGCGCTTGCTCTGTCAAATCATGCGTATAATCCTCGAGACCACCGCTTGGAGTCTGGGGCATGCCCATCATATTGGCCATAGAATTTTGCTTATCAGCTACTGTACGATGGCGTTGGCGTAAAGCCTTGAGGTCTTCACGAGTCCAGCCTGCCCGTTCTTCTAAATTTCGACGAAGAGCAGCAATCTTGACCTGATCTTTCTTGTCTTCATAAGAAAAACCAGCCCTCTCCAAGATACGAGTCGCCAAGGCATTGCCATCATGCAAAATCGCATAAAGGACGTGCTCTGTCCCCAGCACCTTAGCATGGACCACTGACGCTACATACTCTGCTTCGTCAAAAAGAACCTGCAAACGATGGGAGAACGGCAATTCCGTAAAGGTTTCATCCTGGCTATAGTCCGTTTCAGTCAGTTCCAAAGCGACTTCTTCTAAACGGTCCATCTCATATGGATAATCATTTAAAGTCGCCCCTGCCACACTATAACTGTGATTAGACATGGCAATCAACAAGTGCCAAGACTCTAGGTAACGAGCTCCAAAATGGCCAGCAACCATGTAGGCACTTTCGATACATTCATTCAATGCTTTTGAATAGTTCATCTTACTTCCCTTTTCTATCTACCTCTTGTATGACCTGTCTTAGCATGTTTGCACGAAGGACTGGAGCTTCTTCTCCTAGAACGCGATCCAAAGCTACTGCTACTAGTAAATTCATCTCCTGCTTAGTCATCAATTCCTGCTCAGCCAAAAGCTGTAGAATATCCTCATAAATTTCTTGACTGACCCGCTCGCCAATCGAATAAAGCAGCTCTCGGAGCATTTCATGATGACTAGAAAACTCAATCCGTCCTATACGAATGTAGCCTCCGCCACCACGCTTACTTTCAACCAAGTAGCCTCTACTTTCCGTAAAGCGTGTCTTGATCACGTAGTTAATCTGACTAGGAACAACCTGAAAGGTATCTGCCAACTGACTCCGTTGCAACTCCACAATTCCAGATTGATCTAAAATCGCCTTGATGTAGGCCTCAATATGATCCGATGTATTTTTAAATCTCATTACAACCCCACCTTTCTCTTTAAACCTTGACTATCTTTGACTATACTATCATTTAACACTCTATAAGTCAAATTTTTAAGGCTCAACCATTGGAAATACTGACTTTTTTAAAAAACACTTTGGCATTAATTCGCCTTAGTTTTTCTTGAAAGTTCCTAAAAAAGTCCACAAAAAAGAGCCCTAAAAAGGGCGTAATATTGACGAGTTCAGCAGGCAAGAACTAGCACCTTTGAAGGTGCTTTTTTATTCATCTAATCAATTATCAATAATAATGTTACAATAACTATAATATAAACAATAACTTTCTGAAAGGATTAACATGGATAAGATAGAAATGATTTCTTTTTCAATCCTACTTGATGAAGTTGCTGAAGTAAGGCAACTGCTTGAAAATATTGTAAGTTTGGATAAGACAGTTTATCCAGAACTATCAATAGGTATCCTTCCTTTTGTATCATCTCTCTGTGATGGAATACTAAAGTTTTTACCCAGAGATGTTCATAGTGATTTTCCAAATATTGGAGAACAGGAATTTCAAAAAATAATATCTAGTGTCCGAGTGAGTTATAAGCAATACTCTGATAAAAAATTTAGCAAGGCTAACAAACTGATACTTGAAATAGAGAGACGCTTTTATTCACAAATGGTAGAAAATTACAATTTATTTCAAAAACTCGTAATCAATATTTTTGGACAACATGATTTAGGGGTATATTACTTCAACGAAATTCCATACGCTAACACTAATCAATATCATATTTACCTAGAAAGTATTTTATCGAAAACTGATAAAAAGGATATTTCCTATTTTGATAAAAGAGCTACTGATTTATTTTTTGAATTTAGCAAAGCTTTAGGAACTTTAATTAATTCAGTAAATCAAAAAACTATTAAGAAGCCTACAATCCAGGATATTAAAATTGAAAACTTTGAACAACGTGATTTTTTCTTATTTGAATCTAAAAGAAGGAATTTTTTAACAGGAGTTCTGCCTACGGGCACTCAGTTATTCTTATTTAACATATTATGCCAGAATAATTTTGTAGTACATATTATGCCAAGTGTCTTAAAATCAAAAAATTACTTTTTTACACGCTCGCTAAGCCAATGCTATTTAGTTAGTATTACAGCCTTACGCTTGATTCTCAATAAGGAAAGCTCTTTATTGCCTGATTTCCAACGGGAGGAAGTTGTTGATATCCTTGATCGCAAAGAAAAAATTTTTAACTTCCGACAAGATTTTAGAAATAATATATTTCATTATAAAATTTCAAATGTCCCATTACAAATATTTACCAATCCCCCGAAATTCTTTGAAGAACTGATTGAATTTCATTCCTCAAAAAATTTTAAAGGGCACCTCTAAAAACCTATCCAATGGACACCAAAATATGAGATAATAGCCTTATCATAAGATGAGGTTATTA
>NZ_JAHZPT010000034.1:0-18947 GCF_019929545.1 Streptococcus mitis | reverse complement strand
TATCAAAAAAGAAAGGACGAAATGTGTCCTTTCTCGATCTTAGCTTTTCTTCAACCCACTACAGTTGACAAAGAGCCAAAAATATAACAAAAAAGAGAAGATCGTTATACCTTCTCTTTTTTCTATTTAAATCGCTTCTGTGACAAAACTACGGCTTTCCAATACTTTGAGCATGGCGTTAGCTGTATCTAGGGCTGTGAAGAGGGGCACCCCGTGTTCAATAGCTGAACGGCGAATTTGCTCTCCATCTTCGTCAGCAGTTCGTTTTGTTCCAACTGTATTAATGATAGCTTGAATTCTTCCTTTGCGAACAAAACTTGGAATATCCTTATCGTCATCACCAATCTTACCAACAGGTTGGGCTTGTAATCCATGACTGGCAAAGAAGGCTGCTGTCCCTTCTGTCGCGAGGATTCCATAGCCAATATTTTGGAAACGATGAGCCAAGTCCAAAGCTTCTTCTTTGGCATCATCAGCGATAGTAAATACAACGTTACCAAAAGTTGGCAAGTGTAAGTAAGAAGCTTCAAAGGCCTTATAGAGAGCTTTTTCCAAAGTCGTATCAGAACCCATAACTTCCCCTGTTGACTTCATTTCAGGACCAAGTAAGCTGTCTACCTTAGCTAGTTTCGTAAAGGAGAAGACAGGTGCCTTGATATGAACGCGGGTACTTTCAGGGTAAAGTCCATCTTGGTAGCCAAGTTCTTCAAGTTTTTGCCCCAGAATGAGCTTGGTTGCTACTTGAGCCATAGGGATATTGGTTACCTTAGAAAGGAATGGCACCGTACGGCTAGCACGTGGATTGACCTCAATAACATAGACTTTTTCATCCTTGATGACAAACTGGATGTTCATCATTCCAAGGCAGTTAAGACCGATTGCTAGGCGTTTAGTATAGTCTGCGATTGTTTCTTGCACCTTTTGCGACAAGGTTTGTGGTGGGTAAACGGCCATTGAGTCACCTGAGTGGACACCAGCACGTTCAATATGCTCCATGATACCTGGGATGAGGACATTTTGTCCGTCTGAAATGGCATCGACTTCACACTCTTGTCCGACGATATAAGAGTCAACAAGAACAGGGTGGTCTGGACTTGCCTTAACCGCAGTACGCATATAAGAGCGAAGGTCTTCTTCGTTTTCAACGATTTCCATGGCACGTCCACCAAGTACATAAGATGGGCGGACAAGAACTGGGAAGCCAATCTTGCGAGCTGCAAGAACTGCTTCTTCTTCATTGGTAGCCGTTTGTCCTGGTGGCTGTGGAATATCCAAATCTTTTAGAGCTTGCTCGAAGAGGTCACGGTCTTCCGCACGGTCTAGGTCAGCTACTTGCGTACCAAGAATAGTCACACCTGCTTTAGCCAATGGTTCAGCTAGGTTGATAGCTGTTTGACCACCGAACTGAACAATAACACCTTTTGGTTGCTCCAAGTCAATGACGTTCATAACATCTTCAAATGTCAATGGCTCAAAGTAAAGCTTATCTGATACAGAGAAGTCTGTAGAAACGGTCTCTGGGTTTGAATTCATGATGATGGCTTCATAGCCAGCCGCCTGAATAGCCTTAACTGAATGAACAGTTGCGTAGTCAAACTCGACCCCTTGACCGATACGGATTGGACCAGAACCTAGAACTAGAACGGATTCCTTATCAGACTTGATAGACTCGTTTTCCCAACCATAGGTTGAATAGAAGTATGGTGTTTCAGAGTCAAATTCTGCCGCACAAGTATCTACCATCTTATAAACAGGAACAATCTTGTTTTCCAAACGAAGTTGGCGAACTTGGTCAGCTGTCGTTTCCCAGAGTTCAGCAACCTTACGGTCTGAAAATCCATTTAGTTTAGCTGTTTTCAGGACATCGACATCCTGAGGATGTGCGCCCAACTCCTGCTCAATTTCAAAGATATGCAAGAGTTTATCCAGATAAAAAATATCAATTTTTGTAAGCTCTGCAATTTCTTCTGGTGTGTAGCCACGACGAATTGCTTCTGATACATAGAAAAGACGATCGTCTTGGGCTTTGACTACTTTTTCAATCAAGTCATCATCTGAAACACTGGCAAGTTCAGGCATTTCATTGTGGTGCACCCCAATTTCAAGGGAGCGACAGGCCTTAAGGAGAGATTCTTCGATGTTTCGACCGATTGCCATGACTTCTCCAGTGGCCTTCATTTGTGTACCCAGACGACGCTCCCCTTTTTCAAACTTGTCAAATGGGAAACGTGGAATCTTGGCAACAACGTAGTCAAGGGCTGGCTCAAACATGGCATAGGTTGAACCTGTGACTGGGTTGATCACCTCATCTAAGGTCAAACCTACTGCAATCTTAGCAGCCAATTTGGCAATTGGATAACCTGTCGCTTTAGAGGCAAGGGCTGAAGAACGTGATACACGGGGGTTTACTTCGATGACATAGTATTTGAAGCTATGCGGATCAAGGGCTAGCTGAACGTTACACCCACCTTCAATCTTGAGAGCACGGATAATACTCAAGCTAGCGTCACGAAGCATTTGGTTTTCATAGTCTGACATGGTTTGGGCAGGGGCAAATACAATGGAATCCCCTGTGTGAATCCCCACTGGGTCAAAGTTTTCCATGTTACAAACAACGAGGGCATTGTCAGCTGAATCGCGCATGACTTCGTACTCGATTTCCTTGAAACCTGCAATTGAACGCTCAATCAAACATTGGGTAACAGGTGACAATTTCAACCCATTTTCAGCGATTTCACGCAATTCTTCCTCATTGGCACACATACCACCACCAGTACCACCAAGAGTAAAGGCTGGACGGACGATGACTGGGTAGCCAATTGTTGCTGCAAAGGCAACAGCTTCTTCAACAGTGTTTACAATTTCAGATTCTGGAATGGGTTGGTTGAGCTCTTCCATCAATTGTTTAAAGAGGTCACGGTCCTCCGCTTGGTCGATGGCAGATAATTTAGTTCCCAGAAGCTCAACACCAAGCTCATCAAGGATACCATTTTTAGATAATTCCATGGCCATATTAAGACCAGTTTGCCCACCGAGTGTTGGTAGCAAGGCATCTGGACGCTCCTTACGGAGAATACGTGTCACAAACTCAAGTGTAATCGGTTCGATGTAAACCTTGTCTGCAATCTCCTTGTCTGTCATGATAGTTGCAGGATTTGAGTTAACCAAGACAACCTCATAACCTTCCTCTTTCAAAGACAAGCAAGCCTGGGTCCCAGCGTAGTCAAACTCAGCAGCCTGACCAATAATAATCGGACCAGAACCAATCACCATAATTTTTTGAATATCAGTACGTTTAGGCATAGTTTATGATACAAAGCCCGTAAAGAACACAGCGAAAATAGGAAACTCGGTGCAGACGCCTTCAGCGTCAAGACGATGTTTATCTTTTTCACACAGTTCTTAGGGCGTGTTCACTTCCGCGAACAATGTATCTTCTCCTTTCTATTCGTCGCCTCACAGGGCGACATTAAATAAATTCTCCGACGAGCTTTTACTCGTTCTTAGTTTGATTGTTTAAAAGCTTCCATCATCTCGATAAACTCATCAAATAGGTAGCTAGCGTCGTGTGGACCAGGGGCTGCATCTGGATGGTATTGGACAGAGAAAGCAGGTTGGTATCTGTGACGCACACCTTCCACTGACTTGTCATTGATTTCTTCATGGGTGATAATCAAATGCTCTGGCAAATCTTCACGACTAACTGCATAACCATGGTTCTGGCTGGTGAAGTCTACTCGTCCTGTTGCAATTTCACGTACCGCATGGTTAAATCCACGGTGACCAAATTTCATCTTGTAAGTCTTAGCACCATTTGCCATTGCAAAGAGTTGGTGCCCCATACAGATACCAAAGATTGGAATTTTTCCTTGTACACCGCGAATCATATCCAGTGCTTGTGGAACGTCTTCTGGGTTACCTGGACCATTTGACAACATAACTCCGTCAGGATTGAGATGGAGAATTTCTTCTGCCGTTGTCGAATACGGAACAACCGTCACATTACAGTTACGTTTAGAAAGTTCACGTAAGATTGAGTGCTTGAGACCAAAGTCCACCAAGACAACACTCAAACCAACTCCTGGAGCTGGATAGGAAGTTTTAGTAGAAACCTGCTTGATATTGTCTGTCGGCAAAACTGTTGCTTGGAGCTGGTCAGTCACATGATCCATACTGTCTCCAACATGAGTCAAGGTTGCTCGCATAGTACCATGCTTACGGATAATCTTGGTAAGGGCACGCGTATCAATTCCTGAAATACCAGGAATTTTCTTGGCTTTCAAAAATTCATCCAAGGTCATTTGATTACGCCAGTTACTTGCTCTACGCGCTTCTTCAAAAACAACGACTCCCTTACAAGTTGGAATAATGGATTCGTAATCATCACGGTTAATTCCATAATTTCCTACCAAAGGATAAGTAAAGGTCAAGATCTGTCCATTGTAAGACTGGTCTGTAATGGATTCTTGGTAGCCGGTCATCCCTGTATTAAAGACGATTTCGCCTGTTACATCAATATCTGCTCCGAAGGCCTTGCCTTCAAAAACTGTGCCATCTTCTAATACTAGAAGTCTTTTTGTCATATTTTCACCTCTCGTGGACGCTCACTGGCGTCTTTTAACGTCTTGTGTTTTAGTTGGCGTTTCTACTCGCCAGTACGGATTCTAAGATTGCCATTCGAACAAAGACACCATTGGTCATTTGTTGGACAATCCGTGATTTTGGTGCTTCAACCAAGTGATCTGCGATTTCTACATCACGATTGACTGGAGCTGGGTGCATAAGGATTGCTGTTTCTTTCAAACGGTCGTAACGTTCTTGAGTCAAGCCATGTTGGGCATGGTAGTCTTCTTTTGAAAAGACAGCTCCACTATCATGGCGTTCATGTTGCACACGTAGAAACATCATGACATCCACCTGATCAATGATTTCATCAATAGTTACAAACTGTCCATAGTCTGCAAACTCTTGACTTCTCCATTCCTCAGGTCCAGCAAAGTAAAGTTCAGCTCCCAAGCGTTTCAAAATCTGCATATTGGATTTGGCAACACGTGAGTGGTCCAAGTCACCTGCAATAGCAACCTTAAGACCCTCAAAGTGACCAAATTCCTCATAAATGGTCATCAAATCAAGCAAGCTCTGGCTAGGGTGTTGGCCCGAACCATCTCCACCATTGATGATGGAAGTCGTAATCGTTGGACTTGCAATTAACTCTCTGTAGTAGTCAACCTCTGGGTGGCGAATCACACAGACATCCACTCCTAAAGCAGACAAAGTCAAAATGGTATCATAAAGTGTCTCACCCTTATTGACTGAACTAGTCTTCACATCAAAGTCAAGTCGCTCCAATCCCAGTTTAATCTCTGCAACTTCAAAGGATTTATGCGTCCGTGTAGAATCCTCAAAGAAAAGATTGGAAACAATCGGATGGTCTTCATAAGGAAGCTGAGCTCCGTTTTTAAACTCAATTCCTCGCTTGATCAATTTCATCACTTGATCGACAGTGAGGTCTTCCATGGACACCACATGGTTCAATGCTTGTTGATTTTCTGACATGGCTACTCCTTTAGCTTTCTAAGCTTCTTCAGTAATCAGAACTCTGTCTTGGCCATCAAGTTCTGCCATCTCTACGATGATTTCTTCAGAACGACTGGTTGGGATATTTTTTCCAACGTAATCTGGACGGATTGGCAATTCTCTATGTCCACGATCGACTAAAACTGCTAAACTCACGCGCGCAGGACGACCATGACCGACAATATTATCAATAGCAGCGCGGATGGTACGGCCTGTATAAAGCACATCATCCACCAAGATAACTTCACGGTCTGTCACATCTACAGAAACCAAAGAAGTATCTTCTCCACTTTTAACATCATCACGGAAAGGTTTAGTATCTAATTCCACAACAGGAACTGAAAGATTTTCTAGCTGCTCCAAACGTTCTTGGATTCGGTGGGCGATAAAGACACCGCGAGTTTTAATACCAGCCAAGACGATTTTATTCAAATCTTTGTTGCGTTCGATAATCTCATAAGTAATACGCGTAATCGCTCGTTTGACGGTCAATTCGTCTACAACTTCTTTTGCCTTCATGACAAACCTCCAAAAAGAAAAGTCTCCTTAAACAAGGAGACTTGAAATGTATAGCTAAGTAAGCCCTACTGCAAACAGTATAGACTTCACCCTACTACTTAATCGTTCTCCTTGCCTGCCTCACGGGACAGGTTTAAAGGAATATTTAGTTATCAAATACTATAGCACAAAGCATGCTTAAAATCAAGCAAAAACTTTTGGTACACCATCTTATAAATTGCTAAAATCATATAATTGTGGGTACTGGTCACACTCTGGATTTTTAGGATGGCAGATAGCCCGTCCGAAATAAATCATGGCCTGATGAGCTGCTAACCACTGCTCAGGCGGCAAGATATCCATGACACGCTTTTCCACCTCAAGTGGTGTCGCTGATTTTTTGACGATATCGTGGTGTTTGCAAATACGCTCCACATGAGTATCCACTGCAAAAGCTGGAATCCCAAAGCCCACGCTCATGACAACATTGGCTGTCTTGCGACCAACACCTGCCAAACTCTCCAATTCCTCACGTGTCTGAGGGACTTGACCATCAAAATCGTCTAGTAACTGTTGGGCACATTTTTTAAGGAATTTAGCTTTATTCCGATACAATCCCAGACGAGAAATATGTGAGGCAATCTCACTCTCTGTTGCAACAGACATGGCTTGTGGCGTTGGAAAGGCAGCAAAGAGACCTGGTGTGACCTTATTTACCGCTGCGTCCGTTGTCTGAGCTGACAACATGACCGCAACCAAGAGTTCAAAATGATTGGTGAAATCAAGACTAGGCTTGGCATCTGGAAAAAGAGCAATGATTTCTGCTAGCACCTTTCGTGCACGTTTTTTTGACAAGACCATTATTCGTCTCCGTCAAATAGTCCTTGTAAGCCAGCAAAGGGACTGTTTTCTTCTTTCTTAACTGCTTGTTGAGCTTGGTATTCTTCTTCTGTCATGATTTGCCAGTCATTTCCTGAAATAAATCCTTGACCAGCCTCTTCTTCAGCCGTCAAAACCTTGATGGGAATGTTTAGTAGGATATTGTCTGACACACTCTCAGCAAGGTCAAGTTCTCCATTTTCGATAGGCAAGACCAAATCATCGTCTAAAACTTCCTGATCTAGTTGGTTAGTTGCGCCTTCCATGAAAACTTCCGTTACTGGATAAGATTCAACTAGCTCAACTGGTTCCATACTGCGACTTGAAGCAAGAACAATGGTATAAGACAACTGATAATCTAAGAAATACATACGGTCTTCATACTGTACTTTCCCAACAGCAAGGATATCTTTTACATCTAAAATTTCTTGATTGCGTGCACGCAGGTCTGCGGCTAAGTCTAACGTTTGTTCAAAATGCAAGCCTTCAGACTGCTTACGAATTTCTTGAATATTTAATTTCATACTTCCTCCATAAAGATTTACTCTCTTGATTATACCATGAAAAGGCTACAAATCAGCCCACCAAACTTTGTAATTAACATTCGATTTTTTAACATATTTACTATGACATTTTTGTTTTTTAGTGCTATACTATAGGCAATAATACATCAGAGCAAGGAGGATGCTCACATGGAAGACAAAGAACTCATTACTAATGCAACCCAACTCCTATCCGAGTTAAATAAAAGTTTCCAAAGCTGCAAACAGGGTACAGCAGATGATATTCGACTGCAAGAGCTGCTAAATACTACTCTGCAAGAGCTCAAAAAAGCGGAAAAGTTGAACAACAGTATCTTAATAGACCTTGAGAAATTTTACCAACGTACCAGTCTCCTGATTGGACTGGGTAGCCTAAAACTAAACGATCAAGCTCGCACTGCTTGGCGAAACTACGACAAATTCCATTACGAGCATGTCAAACACGTACTGACTCTTTATGGACCTGTTTTCGGATTTTAGAGATTAGAATTGTCAGTTTTCTATTGACAAAATTTCCTTAAAGGTATAGGATAAAGGTACTAATACTCGGAGGTAAGGGAGACATGAACAACTAAGTCTATCAAATAAAGAACTTTATTTAGTAGATCTTGTTTTTGTCTCTTTTTGGGTGCTCTTTTATGCTCTTTTTCTGGCATTTTATACTCAATGAAAATCAAAGAGCAAACTAGGAAGCTAGCCGCAGGTTGCTCAAAGCACTGCTTTGAGGTTGTAGATAAGACTGACGAAGTCAGTTACATATATCTATGTTAAGGCGACGCTGACGTGGTTTGAAGAGATTTTCGAAGAGTATTAATAGAGTTTTTTTTGACATAGACATTTGCTCTACTAGATAAAGTAGAGCTTTTTGTTATGCACTATCGACATTCTAGAAAGGGCAATCATATGATAAAAATCAATCACCTGACCATCACTCAAAACAAAGATCTACGAGATCTTGTATCTGACCTAACCATGACTATCCAAGACGGGGAAAAGGTAGCTATTATTGGCGAAGAAGGAAATGGCAAATCAACCTTGCTTAAAACTTTAATGGGAGAAACTTTACCTGATTTCACTATCAGGGGAGACATTCAATCTGTTTATCAATCAATAGCCTACATTCCTCAAAAACTCCCCGAAGAGCGGAAAAAGAAAAGTCTACACGACTACTTCTTTTTAGATTCTATTGATTTAGACTACAGTGTCCTCTATCGTTTGGCTGAGGAGTTGCACTTTGATAGCAATCGTTTCGCAAACGACCAAGAGATCGGGAGCCTCTCGGGTGGCGAAGCTTTGAAAATTCAGCTTATCCATGAGTTAGCCAAACCCTTTGAGATTCTATTTTTAGATGAACCTTCAAATGACTTGGATCTTGAGACGGTTGATTGGCTAAAAAGACAGATACAGAAGATGAGGCAAACTGTTATTTTCATCTCCCATGATGAGGACTTTCTTTCTGAAACGGCAGACACTATTGTCCACTTGCGACTGGTCAAGCACCGTAAAGAAGCGGAAACACTAATAGAGCATTTAGACTATGATAGCTATAGTGACCAAAGAAAGGCTAATTTTGTCAGACAAAGCCAGCAAGCTGCTAACGACCAAAGAACCTACGATAAAACCATGGAAAAACATCGGCGAGTCAAGAAAAATGTAGAAACTGCACTTCGAGCTACCAAAGACAGTACTGCCGGTCGCCTATTGGCTAAAAAGATGAAAACTGTCCTCTCACAAGAAAAACGCTACGAAAGGGCAGCTCAGTCCATGACCCAAAAGCCACTTGAAGAGGAAGAAATCAGACTTTTCTTCTCAGACATCCAACCATTACCGGCCTCTAAAGTCTTAATCCAACTGGAAAAAGAAAATTTGTCCATTGACGACCGAGTTTTGGTTCAAGAACTACGACTAACTGTCCGTGCCCAAGATAAAATCGGTATCATTGGGCCAAATGGTATTGGGAAATCAACTCTGTTAGCCAAGTTTCAACAACTGCTTAGCGCCAAAAGAGAAATTTCGCTTGGTTTTATGCCACAAGATTACCACAAAAAACTGCAATTGGATTTATCACCAATAGCCTACCTCAGCAAAACTGGAGAAAAAGAGGAACTACAGAAAATCCAATCTCACTTAGCTAGTCTTAATTTCAGTTATCCAGAAATGCAGCATCAAATTCGCTCCTCATCTGGCGGGCAACAAGGTAAACTCCTGCTTTTGGATTTAGTCCTGCGCAAACCAAACTTTCTCCTTCTGGACGAACCCACACGAAACTTTTCTCCCACTTCTCAACCCCAAATTAGAAAACTCTTTGCCACTTATCCTGGCGGTCTCATCACTGTTTCACATGACCGTCGTTTCTTAAAAGAAGTTTGCTCGATCATCTATCGCATGACAGAACACGGTTTGGAGATAGTTAATTTAGAAGACTTATAAATTTGCAACATAGCAGATAGGTGGGGCAAAAACACAATTTTAGGAGAAGAGAAAGTAAATCTTCCCATAATAAAACGCATAATATCAAGTTTTTGCACACCTGATATTATGCGTTTTTCAGATTTTAAAGGCTTTTTCCCATCCTTCATTTTACATATGTTTCAAACGTTCAATCCGTTCTGAGATAGGTGGGTGGGTATAAAAGAGTTTTTGGAACCCTCCACCTTTCTTAGGATCATTGATATAAAGTGCACTGCTGGCATCATCGACAGGACAACTCATCGGTTTACTATTATCCAACTTATGTAGAGCATTGATCATTCCTTGCGGATTACGCGTCAACTCAACACTGGAAGCATCAGCTAGGAATTCCCTCTGACGAGAAATAGCTAGTTGCACTAAGGTTGCAGCGAGAGGTGCCAGCACAATAGCTAGTAGGGAAACCACTAGCATAATGATTTCAAGACCATTTCCATCTCTATCATCGTCACTCCGTCTGCGACCTGCGCCACCCCACCACATCATCCTTCCTGCCATACTAGACAGAAGGGTAATGGCACTGGCGAGGGCGACAGCAATGGTCGAAATGCGGATATCGTAATTTCGGATATGACTGACTTCATGTCCCATAACAGCTTCTAGTTCTTCACGATTCATGATAGCTAGGAGACCTGACGTCGCAGCAACCGCCGCATTTTGAGGGTTAGAACCTGTCGCAAAGGCATTTAAGGCTGGATCATCAATGATGAAAACACGGGGCATAGGAATCTGAGCCACCATAGCCATATCTTCTACTACATGGTAGAGGTCTGGTGCCGTTTGTTCATCCACCTCACGCGCTCCATTCATGGACATGACAATCTCTGTGGATTGAAAAATCATGGACAAGGCATAGATAAAGCCGATAATCAGCGCGATAACCAAGCCACCAAGCCCAGACCGCATAAAGAGGTAACCAACCGCATAGCCAACAAGAGCTAAGAGTAGGAAAAATACCAGCAACAAAATCCACGTTTTTCGTTTATTGCTTGCAATTTGATCAAACAACATCTTAGTCACCTAAACCGCTAAAATCAACCTTAGGAACTGCCTTTTCCTCTTCTGGTGTTTGAAGGAAATCTGCTGCTTTAAATCCAAACATTCCAGCGATAATATTGCTTGGGAAAGTTTCTAATTTTACGTTGTAGTTGCTGACAACACTGTTGTAGAGTTGACGAGAGTAAGAAATTTTATTTTCTGTGTTTGTCAACTCCTCTTGCAATTTAACAAAGTTAGCACTAGCTTTCAAATCTGGATAGCTTTCTGCAACTGCAAAAATACCTGAAACCTGACGAGTAAGGGCATCACTAGCTTTCATAGCTTCTGCTGGTGAAGTCGCTGCCGCCACTTGGTTACGTAGTTCTGCCACCTTTTCAAGGGTAGAACCTTCATATTTGGCATAACCTTTTACAGTTTCAATCAAGTTTGGCAAGAGGTCATTTCGACGTTTCAACTGAACATCAATTTGGCTCCAAGCCTCCTTTGTTTGCATACGATTCTTAACCAAACCGTTATAGCTAACAATCACAAAAATAACAACAAGAGCCAAAACTCCAAGAATAATCCAAGTCATGATATAATTCCTTTCTGCTTTTAGATTAGTACCAGTATATCAAATTTTTAATGATTGTGGTAAAATAAGATGATACTAAAGAAGGAAATAACTATGAAACCAGAAACATTTTACAACCTGCTTGCCGATCAGAATCTTCCACTTTCGGACCAGCAAAAAAAACAATTTGAACGTTATTTTGAACTCTTGATCGAGTGGAATGAAAAGATTAATTTAACAGCTATTACAGACAAGGAAGAAGTTTATCTCAAACATTTTTACGATTCGATTGCACCCATTCTTCAAGATTTGATTCCCAGCTCCAATATCAAACTTCTTGATATTGGAGCTGGGGCAGGATTTCCTAGTCTACCAATGAAAATCCTCTATCCTCAGTTAAATGTAACTATCATTGATTCTCTCAACAAGCGCATCAACTTCCTCCAACTTTTGGCTCAAGAACTGGATTTAGACGATGTTCATTTCTACCATGGACGTGCCGAAGATTTTGCCCAAGACAAAAACTTCCGTGCTCAGTATGATTTTGTAACGGCTCGTGCGGTTGCCCGTATGCAAGTCCTATCTGAATTAACTATTCCCTACCTTAAAGTTGGCGGAAAACTATTGGCACTCAAGGCTAGCAATGCTCCTGAGGAATTATTAGAAGCTAAGAATGCCCTCAACCTCCTTTTTAGTAAAGTAGAAGACAATCTCAGCTACGCCCTACCAAATGGAGATCCACGTTACATCACAGTGGTAGAAAAGAAAAAAGAAACACCAAATAAATATCCAAGAAAGGCTGGCATGCCCAACAAACGCCCGCTTTAAATTTTTTAGTAAAAAATGTTTACAAAGTTCGGAATTTCTGCTATACTATCACAAGCAAAGGTTTTTAATGTCATCCCGTGAGGTGACGAAGACGCAGAAATACTTGAAACTCTTTAAAGTCTAGATTTTAGAGAAGTCTTACTCTGAGGGCCTATTGCTGTAAAATAATGGGCTCTTTTTTGATGCCCAAAAGTGAGGTTTATATGAAACAAGAATCAACTGTTGATTTGTTACTAGACGTTGACCAACGTCCTTCAGCTGGAAAAGGAATTCTCCTTAGCTTCCAACACGTTTTCGCCATGTTTGGTGCGACCATCTTGGTACCCTTGATTTTGGGAATGCCTGTATCTGTTGCCCTTTTTGCTTCAGGTGTTGGAACACTCATCTACATGATCTCAACTGGTTTTAGGGTTCCAGTTTATCTAGGATCATCATTCGCCTTTATCACAGCAATGTCACTGGCTATGAAAGAAATGGGTGGTGATGTATCTGCTGCTCAAACAGGGGTTATCTTGACTGGTTTAGTCTATGTCCTTGTGGCTGCAAGTGTTCGTTTTGCGGGTACAAAATGGATTGATAAACTCTTGCCACCAATCATCATTGGACCTATGATCATCGTTATCGGTCTTGGACTTGCAGGTTCAGCTGTTACCAATGCTGGTCTTGTAGCTGATGGAAATTGGAAAAATGCTCTTGTAGCAGTTGTTACTTTCTTGATTGCTGCCTTTATCAATACAAAAGGAAAAGGCTTCCTACGAATCATTCCATTCCTCTTTGCCATTATCGGTGGTTACCTCTTCGCACTAACTCTTGGTTTGGTTGACTTTACACCAGTTCTTAAAGCTAACTGGTTTGAAATTCCTGGTTTCTACTTGCCATTTAGCACAGGTGGTGCCTTTAAAGAATACAATCTTTACTTTGGCCCAGAAACCATCGCTATCTTGCCAATCGCTATCGTAACAATTTCTGAACATATCGGAGACCACACTGTTTTGGGTCAAATCTGTGGCCGTCAATTCTTGAAAGAACCAGGTCTTCACCGTACTCTTCTTGGTGACGGTATCGCAACTTCTGTTTCTGCCTTCCTTGGTGGACCAGCCAATACAACTTACGGAGAAAATACAGGGGTTATCGGTATGACTCGTATCGCTTCTGTCTCAGTTATCCGTAACGCTGCCTTTATCGCAATTGCTCTTAGCTTCCTTGGTAAATTCACTGCCTTGATTTCAACTATTCCAAACGCTGTACTTGGTGGTATGTCAATCCTTCTCTATGGAGTTATCGCCAGCAATGGTTTGAAAGTCTTGATCAAAGAACGTGTGGATTTCAGTCAAATGCGTAACCTAATCATCGCAAGTGCTATGTTGGTCCTTGGACTTGGAGGAGCTATCCTTAAACTCGGTCCAGTTACACTTTCAGGTACTGCCCTATCAGCCATGACAGGAATCATCTTGAACTTGATCTTGCCATACGAAAATAAAGACTAAGAATCTAAACACATCAAAAAACGAGCATTTCCAATTACGGAAGTGCTCATTTTTCTTCTTTCTAAAAAAGGAAAGCCCTGCGGCCTTCCCTTATCTTACTTGCGCTTCTTCTTCGCTTTTTTCATTTTATTCGCCATCCGTTTCATAGACTGTTTCATAGCAAATTCACCAATTTTACCTTTGAGTCCGCCACCAAACATCTGGCTCATATCTGGCATTCCTGCTCCTCCGAGAGCTGACAGGTCAGGCATACCGCCTTGTCCCATCATTCCTTCAAGGGCAGACATATCCATTCCTCCCATATTTGGCATATTTTTAGGAAGGTTATTTGGATTGATTCCCATTTGCTTCATCATTTTGTTCATATCCCCAGACATGACACCCTGCATGAGCTGTTTAGCCTGGTTAAAGTCCTTGATGAATTTATTGACTTCGACAAATGTATTTCCAGAACCAGCAGCGATACGACGGCGACGGCTTGGATTTAACAAATCTGGGTTTTCACGTTCTTCAGGTGTCATGGAAGACACAATGGCACGTTTACGAGCAATCTGACGCTCATCTACCTTCATGTTTTGAAGGGCTGGGTTGTTAGCCATACCTGGAATCATCTTGAGCAAGTCTTCCATTGGCCCCATGTTTTGTACCTGATCCAACTGATCAATGAAATCATTGAAATCAAAGGTGTTTTCACGCATCTTCTCAGCCATTTCAAGGGCTTTTTGCTCATCGTATTCCTGAGAAGCTTTCTCAATCAGAGTGAGCATATCCCCCATGCCAAGGATACGGCTAGACATGCGATCTGGGTGGAAGGTTTCAATGTCCGTAATCTTTTCACCTGTACCAGTGAACTTGATTGGTTTTCCAGTAATATGACGAACAGATAGAGCAGCACCACCACGAGTGTCCCCATCAATCTTGGTAAGGATAACCCCAGTCACTTCCAACTGAGCATTAAACTCACGCGCAACATTGGCCGCTTCTTGACCAATCATGGCATCAACCACGAGCAGAATTTCGTTTGGTTGAGCCAATGCTTTTACGTCACGAAGCTCATTCATCAAAAGCTCATCAATCTGCAAACGCCCTGCCGTATCAATCAAGACATAGTCGTTATGATTAGTTTGGGCTTGTTCCAAACCTTGACGAACAATCTCCACAGCTGGAACCTCTGTCCCAAGAGCGAAGACAGGCACATCAATCTGTTGCCCCAAGGTCTTAAGCTGGTCAATGGCAGCAGGACGATAAATATCCGCCGCAATCATCAAAGGACGAGCATTTTCTTCTTTCTTGAGTTTGTTGGCCAATTTACCAGCAAAGGTTGTTTTACCAGCCCCCTGCAAACCGACCATCATGATGATTGTAGGAATCTTAGGTGACTTGATAATTTCTGCCGTATCAGAACCCAAAACAGCCGTCAGTTCCTCATCAACGATTTTAATAATTTGTTGCGCAGGATTAAGGGTATCAATGACCTCATGCCCGACTGCACGCTCACGAACTTTCTTGATAAAGTCCTTTACAACAGGCAAGGCAACGTCGGCCTCAAGCAAGGCCAAGCGAATTTCTTTGGTTGCCTCTTGGACATCAGATTCAGAGATTTTTCCTTTTTTACGTAGATTTTTAAAGACGTTCTGCAAACGTTCTGTTAAACTTTCAAATGCCATTTTTCTTCCTCTTATTCTCTATTATCAATGCTTGTTAAAATTTCTATCTGCTCCTGCAGAAAATCATCCTTGGGATAGCGCTCCAAAATCTGATCAAAAATCTGACTGCGGACAATGTAGTCCGAGTACATGTGCAATTTCATCTCATAATCTTCCAGAATCTTTTCTGTCCGCTTGATATTGTCATAGACAGCCTGACGACTAACGCCGAACTCTTCAGCAATCTCAGCAAGGCTGTAATCATCAGCGTAGTAGAGCTCGATATAATTCATTTGCTTATCTGTCAAAAGCGCCGCATAAAATTCAAAGAGCGCATTCATACGATTGGTTTTTTCGATTTCCATAACTTTTATTATACCAAAAATTAGCCTAATCTACCACATTAGCAGGCTAATCCGAGAAGATAGCCAGGTAAATTTGAAAAAGACATGAGCCTAGCCCCAAGTAATTTCCAATTGATAGCTGGCAAAGGGATGTCCCTCTTGATTTTGTAGTTGATAATCTAGCTCAATCTTTTGCCCATCAACTTGATAATGAGTCGTTTGGATGATAAACTCCTGCATGCCCATAGGTGTGGGAATATAGGCTAAACTATCACTATCCTTTAAAAAGCGCATAATGGTCTTGGGATTGGAAAAACGGCTCATCACCAGTTCTTGACCATGAAATTTAATCACTACTTTTTCTTTTTCCTCATTATAAAAAAGCAGGTAGCTATAATCTCCCTTTTCATGCACTTCTACATCATAGAGCTGGTCAATCACTTCCAACTGCTCATCAAACTGAATCGTATTTCGCATCCGAATCTTCACATCAAGTCCTCTTTCTTGTCTCTTGTCCTACTATTTTACCAAAAACTCTAGCTTTTTGCTATAATGGTCATATGAACGAAAAAGTATTCCGTGACCCAGTTCACAACTACATCCATGTCAATAATCAAATCATCTATGACTTGATTAATACAAAAGAATTTCAGCGTTTGCGTCGTATCAAACAACTGGGAACTTCCAGTTATACCTTCCACGGTGGGGAGCACAGCCGCTTCTCCCACTGTCTAGGAGTCTATGAAATTGCACGACGCATCACAGAGATTTTTGAAGAAAAATATCCTGAAGAATGGAATCCTGCCGAGTCTCTCTTGACCATGACCGCTGCTCTCCTACATGACCTTGGACATGGTGCCTACTCCCATACTTTTGAACATCTCTTTGATACAGACCACGAAGCCATTACTCAGGAGATTATCCAAAGTCCTGAAACGGAGATTCACCAAGTCCTGCTACAAGTGGCGCCAGATTTTCCAGAAAAGGTAGCTAGTGTCATCGACCATACCTATCCTAACAAGCAGGTCGTGCAACTCATTTCTAGTCAGATTGATGCAGACCGTATGGACTATCTCTTGCGCGACTCCTATTTTACAGGAGCATCTTATGGGGAATTTGACCTGACTCGCATCCTCCGAGTCATTCGTCCTGTCGAAAACGGTATTGCCTTTCAGCGCAATGGCATGCACGCCATCGAAGACTATGTCCTCAGTCGCTACCAGATGTATATGCAGGTCTATTTCCACCCTGCAACACGTGCCATGGAAGTTCTCCTACAAAATCTTCTCAAACGCGCCAAGGAACTCTATCCTACGGATAAGGACTTCTTTGCACGAACTTCTCCACATCTCCTACCTTTCTTTGAAAAAAATGTGACCTTGTCTGATTATCTGGCTCTGGATGATGGTGTGATGAATACCTACTTCCAGCTCTGGATGACCAGTCCTGATAAGATTCTTGCAGACCTGTCGCAACGCTTTGTCAACCGCAAGGTCTTTAAATCCATTACTTTTTCACAAGAAGACCAAGACCAACTCGCCAGCATGAGAAAATTGGTTGAGGACATTGGCTTTGATCCCGACTACTACACTGCCATTCATAAGAATTTTGACCTCCCTTATGATATCTATCGTCCCGAATCTGAAAATCCAAGGACACAGATTGAGATTTTACAAAAAAATGGAGAACTGGCCGAACTCTCTAGCCTGTCTCCTATCGTCCAATCTCTTGCTGGCAGTCGCCACGGAGATAATCGTTTCTATTTCCCAAAAGAAATGTTGGACCAAAACAGTATCTTCGCAAGCATCACCCAGCAATTTTTACACTTGATTGAGAACGATCATTTTACCCCAAATAAAAACTAGAAGAGGAAATTTATGAGTATTAAACTAATCGCCGTTGATATTGACGGAACCCTAGTCAATAGCCAAAAGGAGATCACTCCTGAGGTCTTTTCTGCCATCCAAGATGCCAAAGAAGCTGGTGTCAAAGTCGTGATTGCAACCGGTCGCCCTATCGCAGGTGTTGCCAAACTTCTGGATGACTTGCAGTTGAGAGACGAGGGTGACTATGTTGTGACTTTCAATGGTGCCCTTGTCCAAGAAACCGCTACAGGACATGAGATTATCAGCGAATCATTGACTTATGAGGATTATCTGGATATGGAATTCCTCAGTCGCAAGCTCGGTGTCCACATGCACGCTATTACCAAGGACGGTATCTACACAGCTAATCGCAATATCGGAAAATACACTGTGCACGAATCAACCCTCGTCAGCATGCCCATCTTCTACCGCACACCTGAAGAAATGGCTAACAAGGAAATCGTCAAATGTATGTTCATCGATGAGCCTGAGATTCTCGATGCTGCGATTGAAAAGATACCAGCCGAATTTTATGAGCGCTACTCCATCAACAAATCTGCTCCTTTCTACCTCGAACTCCTTAAAAAGAATGTGGACAAAGGTTCAGCCATCACTCACTTAGCTGAAAAACTCGGATTGACCAAAGATGAAACCATGGCTATCGGTGACGAAGAAAATGACCGTGCCATGCTGGAAGTCGTTGGCAACCCAGTTGTCATGGAAAACGGAAATCCAGAAATCAAAAAAATCGCCAAATACATAACTAAATCTAACGATGAATCCGGCGTTGCCCATGCCATCCGTACATGGGTACTGTAAAAGGGTATGAATAGACGAAAACCGCTCAGCTGAGCGGTTTTTTCCAAATCAAGAATTTTCTATACCATCATTTTTTTAAATGATCAAGGCAGGTAACTCACTATGAAATAAGCTAAATTACCAATCACTTGATGATCCACCAGCATCAAAACCACCACCTGACCAATCACTTGATGATCCACCAGCATCAAAACCACCACCTGACCAATCATCACTCGACCAAGGCGATGAGGAATCACTACTACTCTCATTATGATACTCATCTGAATTTTTAATATGGTAAGCTGTTAATGCTTTTTGTGACCAAGAACCATCATTTATAAAATCTTTATCATCAGGGTATAATTTATCCTTACCATAATAGAGGGCACCTCTAAAAACTCCACTCTTATCACAAAAGAAAAAATCAACTGTATGTGTCTCATTTAGTTGGCACATTCA
>NZ_JAHZPT010000033.1:0-20134 GCF_019929545.1 Streptococcus mitis | reverse complement strand
ATAATAACCTCATCTTATGATAAGGCTATTATCTCATATTTTGGTGTCCATTGGATAGGTTTTTAGAGGTGCCCTAGAATTTATTAGATCTCCGTTTCCTACCCGAAACCCTACCTTCTGTAAGAAAAAGTACCACAAAAGAAATCATAAAAATTACACCGAAATGATCAAGAATTTCTACTACTAGTTCCCATATAGCTTTAGGGACTTCATAAAAATAATTTCTCTCTACTACAGGTGCATCAGCTAAGTCATAATCTTGATTGGATATGTTTTGGATTATATCAATCACAGCTCCATCATAGTCTTTGGCTCGCATCTTATCACGAGAGGCATCTAAGATTTCCCTAGCTTTTGTATCAGTCAATATAGTAGCTAGGTTATTAGAAGTCTCAATACGAAACTTTCTATCTTTTATAGCAATCAATAATAATGCACCCTTATTTGAATCCGAATAGCCAATTTTCCAAGATCTGGCAATCGTATTGGCTGACTTTTCTAAAGATTCACCATTTAAACTCTCAACAATATAAATACCAATTTGAGTATCCGATTTACCATTTAATTCTATTAGTTTATCTGAAACAACCTCTGATAAATAATGGTTTGGATCATAAATACCATTAGAAGGCCTATCTGGTATCACTAGATCTGCGTGAGTTGGTCCAATGAAAAATAACAGGATTGTAAAAAAAGACATTAAGATTAAAACTATTTTTTTCATCATAAAAGTCGGACCTTCTTTCTTTTAAAAATTTGCAATTTCAATAAGAATGAGAATAAATGATATTCTTTTTAAAATAGAATACTTCGATAAAGTCATCTTTCTATCAATCTATTGTATATGGTAGTTTCATTATAAGTTATTTATCTCACTTAATCAACGTAAAATATAGGAAAATTTGTTCTAAGTTTTTATTAAAACTATTATCTCTTAGTAATGAATACTAGCTTCGAACCTGACCATTAAATCAAGCTTTCTCCATCGTTTTCATACTGGAATGAAGATAGATGCAATTGGCACTATGGCAAGTAATAACTGTGCTAGAAGGTTATTAAGACCACGGGTAAAGAGATTAATTCCATACATTAAGAACCATAAGAACAAACTAACATTCAAAAAGTTCTGCTTGAAGCACCTCACCAATCCTTAGCGATTGGTTGCTTTTTATTGTAAAACTAACTGATTTCATAATAAACTGCTTTCTTACTATCTTAACTATATAGGGAGATTTTTTCTAGTTCGAATTAGAGAAAACTTTTCTGCCTCGATTGGTAAAGAACAGTAATACAAATGTCCATACCTACTTTCAACTAAATTCTCCTCCTTCCATAGTCCATTTCTATTTAAAAATTCTATATCGTCGGAAACAATCGTTACCCATGAATTTGGTTTATCTAAATTATCATCACTTCGTTGAAAAATATCCCATTTTTGTTCATTAAACCAAATATAATCTATAATTTTATATTTTTTTTCAACCTGTTTCTCTGTCAAATATTTTCTATATTGTTTCAACTCTGAATCAAATAATTTATAACCATTATTCTCTGATAAAGGATCATAGGAAATCAAATAATATCCTGTACTATCACAATCAAAGTATTGATGTTCAATTCCATCAACCACTATGTATAATTTATCCATCATCCCTCCACGTAATACATTTTACCATAGTTACAACTACAAACTATCAGGGCTTACGTCACTCATTTCCTGACTCCGTCTGTTCTATATTTTGTTCATTCTCCCGTTTCTCATTGAAATCTTTAAATGTTTTATCAATGACCCTCTTAACTCCATTCCAGAAATATGGTAAGGGTAATTTTGACTCTCCTTACTTGAAGTTTGACTTTGTGTACTTTCTTCAGTTGATGAGTTCTCGTTCAAATCTGAAGTTGTCGTAGTAGATGTAGGTTCAGAATTTGAACTTTTCTTTGACTTAGGAATGTAGTTACTATCAATTTTAGGTATATTTTTAATTTCCTTAATAGTAGGAATTTTAGGATTTTCTTTGACAGGTCTATACAACATCGAAAAAGAAAAGAACAAGGCTAACACCGATGCGATAAACGGAAATATCTTTTTATCTGATTCATCTGAAGGAACCTTAACTCCACTGGTGCTAAATGCCTTCCATTCAGGGTGTACTTCTTCAATGGCTTTTTTCTCTTGCCAAAGCGGAACGAGTAAGAAATGGTTGAAAGGTACAACTGTAGCCATAGCTATCGCTCCTAATGGAATAAACCTATTGGAATTTACGATAAGCACGATGCTTAGTATAGATAATAATACGAATAGAACTATTACTAATACTATTCGAATTTTATATTCTTTTTTAATCTGGAGATATCTTTCTTTGGATACCTTTTCTTGATCTTGATTGGGATGATTTGAGTCTTCCGATATGTTTTCCTTATCTGAAAAAATGTCATCATCAGGTAATTCTACCTTCAAACTCATTTCCGAATTCTGCAATGACTTCTGAACCGCAGCGAGAAAGGCTAGTCCATTATCAGATGGAGAATACTGGAAAGTGATATGAATGACTTTCTTATCAAACTTATCGCCATACCTCTCCACATATTGCTTGCTTTCGAGGAAGTAGATATAGTTGTTGAGCTTTTCTTGCAGAATTTCCAGATGGACTGCTTCGATCTCTTCCTGCCAGCCGACTGGATCCACCAGAAGAAACTCTAAATAATTATCAACTATACCAATAGCGTCAAGTTCGCTAGGTTCGAGCTCTGAAACAATGGCTTTGGTGACAATTTGTCTAAATTCCTCTGCTGTAAAAAGACGACGAGTATTTCCTGGTTTTTTTAAAATAAAGGAAGGATGATTTTTGATGAAGAGCTTATCGAATTCATCTTGTGTATACTGTTTTTTAGATTTCCAAAAGCCATATTGTGCATAATTCATCAACTCTTTACCAGTATGTTCTCCCGACATATAGCTGTCAGCAGCTTATTTGGGGATTTCTCTAACCACTTCTGGGCAGATAATATTAAAAGTTGGATAACGCAAGAAATACTTATTTCCATCTTGACAGATTTCCAACATATCTTTTTGACTAGTATAAACCGACTTCATTTTTAATATCTGTTAGCTCCTTGTGTTTTTTTAAATATTTCATTCCATACCACTCTTCTACAGTTTTCCCTTCCCATTCGCGGTATTCTTCAGGATATTTCCATTTATAGTAGGCTTGTAGCATATAGGGAAACATGAAATAAACTTCAAAAGCAAAAACTAAAATATTAAGAATCAGTATTGAAGCCAAAATACCGAGTCCTCCAATCAAATTATTACTATTCTCCATCGAACTTGAGAAAAAAATACGAATGACTAGCCAAATTGCTACAACCAAACCACCATACTTGGCAATTATGCTAAACATCTTGCCGAAGAATCTATCACTAAAACTTTTCTTTAGAGTTGTCCCATATAACAACATTCCTAATGACTCACACTCAGAAAGAATCATTGAAATAATTATTAATAATATTAATCCTACAAAAGTGAACATTCCCCAAAATCCAGCTACTGCATAAATTAAGTTTAGAGAAAAAAGATTGAGTTCAACAACTAGCCAGATAATAAAGGTAACCATAAAATGGAATTGGCCCCTATAAATCAAAATAAACTGCTGATTGTATCGCTTCCCTAGTATAATCAATAAAATCCATATTGCAAGTGCTATCCAAAATACCCAGTACGGAAGAAAATTAATGTCGGGTAAAGGGACTGTTAAATCTCTAGGATCAGAATGGTAAAATAAATAATCATTTAAAGCTACAATCAACCAATTGGGACCAATTATAAATAGGAAAGTCAGAATTACCAGCCAAACATATGATTTTTTTGTTCCTCTAAATTGCTCTTTTTTTAAAGCATCTTGGTAAATGTCCCGAGCAAATTTCCCTGAGACGCTATCGTCTAATAAATTTAGGCTCTCTTCAAAACTTGCTTTAAAAATTGATTTCTTCATACTTTTCACCCAAAAACTATTCTAATAACTCCTTGTGTTTTTTTAAATATTTTTTTCCATACCACTCTTCCACTGATTTTCCTTCCCACTCACGATACTCTTCAGGATATTTCCATTTATAGTAGCCTTCTAAAAAGAAAGGAAACTCCAAAAATACAATTATGGCTATTAAACCAATATTTAACAAAATCCAACATATAAAGAGGCCAAAACCAGTTATAGAAGATGAAAAATTAATAGAAAAAGCTTTGAAAATATAATTAACAATCACAGCCAAGCCCAATATACCGGCTCCATAAATAGCAATACCTTTGGCAATTTTATCTTGTAAGGTAGGTAACTTAACTTCTCCATACATTCGTTTTTTCAAACTTCTAAGCTCCGTTCTTAACATTACATAAGCCAAGAATACTAGAAGTCCAAAAAATACCAAGATCCCCCATGTTGTTAATATAGGTAACGTAATTGTTATAGCTAGCAAATTAAATTCAAACATAAACCATATCGTAAAAGTTATAATATGAAAGCGATAACGATAAGGGAGGATAAACGTCCGTTTAAATAATTTACCCATTAATACCAATAACAACCAAATTAATAAACAAATTAAATACACTTCAACTGTTAGTAAAGGATGCTGAGAAATAGGCAATCTCAAATCCTTAGGATCAGAATCATGTAAGGACATCGCAACAACAAGGATCATGAAATTTAAACCTATCGGAAACAACAGACTAAGAATAAAAGTTTTAATACCAAACCAAAAAGAGGGTCTCCCTTTCTTAAAGGCTTTCCCAAGTTTATTATAATAATCTTTTTTCTGATACTGTAAAAACCCATCATCTAATAAATTTAAACTCTCCTCAAAACTTGCTTTAAAAATTGATTTCTTCATCCTTTTCACCCAAAAACTATTCTAATAACTCCTTGTGTTTTTTTAAATATTTTTTTCCATACCACTCTTCTACAGTTTTCCCTTCCCAATCACGGTATTCTTCGGGATATTTCCATTTGTAATAACCTTCTAAAAAGAAAGGAAACTCCATGAATACAATCATGGCGATTACACCAATATTTGATAGAATCCAAAATATAAAGAGACCTAAAAGAGTTACGGAAGAAGAAAAATTAATAGAAAAAGCTTTGAAAATATAATTAACAATCACAGCCAAGCCCAATATGCCTGCTCCATAAATAGCAAGGCCTTTGGCAATTTTATCGAGTAAGGTAGGTGACTTAACTTCTCCATACATTCGTTTTTTCAAACTTCTAACCTCTGTTCTTAACATTACAAAAGTCAACAATACTTGAAGCCAAAAAAGTACTAAGATCCCCCATATTGATAATATAGGTAAAGACATAGTTGTTGCCAGCAAATTAAATTCAAACACAAACCATATTATAAAAGTTATAATATGAAATCGATAACGATAAGGGAGAATAAACGTCCGTTTAAAGAATTTACCCATTAATACCAATAACAACCAAATTAACAAGCAAATTAAATAAAGCTCGACTGTTAGCAAAGGATACTGAGAAACTGGTAACCTTAAATCTTTAGGATCAGAATTTTGCAATGATAGGGTAACAGCAAGGAGCATGAAATTTGCACCTATCGGAAACAACAGACTAAGAATAAAAGTTTTAATGCCAAACCAAAAAGAAGGTTTCCCTTTCTTAAAGGCTTTCCCAAGTTTATTATAATAATCTTTTTTCTGATACTGTAAAAACCCATCATCTAATAAATCTAAACTCTCTTCAAAACTTGCTTTAAAAATTGATTTCTTCATAATTTTCACCCAAATCCTATTTTAATAACTCCTTGTGTTTTTTTAAATATTTTTTTCCTTACCAGAAATCTAGATCCTAATACTTAATCCGATCTCATAATAAGGAGAGAAATCCCAACCAAATTAGTACATATATTTTCTCCTATTATACCACACCTCTATTTTCATCTGAAATGGTTTCCATTTTAGGACAAGAAAAAAACACTGATCATTCAGTGCTTTTTCTATTGAACTATTGCCCCCTGCTGGAATCGAACCAGCAACTACTCCTTAGGAGGGAGTTGTTATATCCATTGAACTAAGGGAGCTAGATAAAAACTCTGCTGAAAAAGCAGAGTTTTTTAGTCGAATTAACGACGGATTTCTTTGATACGAGCTGCTTTACCTTGAAGAGCACGCAAGTAGTACAATTTCGCACGACGTACTTTACCGTAACGAACAACTTCGATTTTTTCAACACGTGGAGTGTGGATTGGGAAGATACGCTCAACACCTACACCGTTAGAGATTTTACGAACTGTGTAGTTTTCTGAGATGCCAGCACCTTTACGTGCGATAACAACACCTTCAAAAATCTGGATACGTTCACGGTTACCTTCGACAACTTTCGCGTGTACACGAACAGTGTCACCAGGACGGAATGATGGGATATCTGTACGAAGTTGACCTTCAGTCAAGCTTTGGATTAATGGATTCATTTTATTCTCCTATCTTTGTCAATCTTGAGGAATCTTCCTCAGCGGATAAACTGTATTTTTGTGCGTCCATTACACACAAGATACAGTTTACCAAATTTCTACAAAAAAGTAAAGAAATTTATAGCAGAATTCCTAAAAAAATCGCAACCAAACCACCTAGGTAGGTCAAAGCCAGGTAAGAATAAAAGACCTTCTTATCACTTAACAGTCTTTGAAGTTCGTCATTCAAGGTCGAAAAAGTTGTCAAACCTCCGCAAAATCCTGTTGCTAGAATAGCATAGACTTCCTTGGACTCCACATGATTGTAAAATAATCCAATCAAAAAACAACCCAAAAGATTGGCTATGAGCGTTCCGAGGGGCAATTTAAATGCTTGATTATAGCGGGAAAAGAAATAGCGCACTAAAGCTCCGAAACCACAAGCAATTGCAAGATAGACGATTACCATTTTTTCCTCCCTAAATAGTAAGCTAAAAGCAGACCTCCACCAATGCTCAAAAGCAAATACATGATCAAACTAAGATAACGCCCTGTATCAAGCAGTTTCACAGCATCAAGCATGAGACTAGAAAAGGTTGTTAAACCGCCACAAAAGCCCGTCCCCAGTGCTAAAATATCGCCTTTACTGGTTCCCTTATAGACTAAATAGCCCTTAACAAGATACACCAAGCAGAAAATGCCTAGATAGTTAACAAGAAGGGTGCCCAAGGGGAAATCTGGGCTGGCTGGTAACCAAGTGGAAACTAGATAGCGGACAAGTCCACCCACCATGGCAGCTAGAAAAATCCCTAGCGGATAAAATTGTTCTTTTTTCATTTGATATTTTGATCCTGATAATCACGCGAACGTTTGAGTATGTCCGAAAAAGTCGCTACAATAGTCTCCTGATAGCGCTTGTCCTCTACACGACTCCTAACCTTTTCAAAGATAATTGCTTCTCTCTTGGTATCTAAAATCGGTTTCCCTGAAGCCTTCTTATAAGCGACAACCCCTTCAACTAAATGCATTCGTTCTTCTAAGAGCTTGACAATTTGATCGTCAATTTGATCAATTTCTTGACGAATAATATCTAAATCCATACAATCTCCTCCTTTATTTGAATTATTGTATCAAAAAGCCACCAAATAGGCTAGTAAAATCCCAACTCACGATAAAAAACTGCACTGATTGATTACATCAGCGCAGTTTTATTCTTATCCTACTTTAGCAGCCAATTCTTCTGCGAATTGTTCCAAGCGTTCAATGTCTTCTTCCTCAGCAGAAAGATCAACTTTAACACATTCTGAACCTTTTTCTGCTCCTGTCGCTACAAAAACGCGGTCAAAGTCATCGACAGCCTTACAGAATTCATCGTAGAAGGTATCTCCTGAGCCAACCACTCCGTAGATTTTGCCATTCAAGTTGAGATCTGCTAGGTCTTCGTAGAAGTCCATCATCTCATCTGGCAATTCCCCATCACCATAAGTATAGGTCGCAACGATAGCGATGTCTGCTTCCAAGAAGTCTGAAGCGTCAACAGTTGTACATTCATCAACATCGACATCCAAGCCCAAGTCGCGTAATTTGTCTGCTACAATATCTGCAATTTCTTCGGTATTACCGGTCATACTGGCAAATACAATTTTTGCTAATGCCATATCGTCCTCCTCAATTTATCTTTCTCCATTATATCACATCTTTTTCATTTTAAAAATAAAAATTCTTGTGCTACAATGAAATGAGAAAGAATTGAGGTTATTTATGGACATTTGCCATCAAATTTTAGAAAAAATCAAAGAATACGACACGATTATCATTCACCGTCATATGAAACCAGATCCTGATGCCTTGGGAAGTCAGGTGGGATTGAAAGCTCTTCTCAAACATCATTTCCCAGAAAAAACCATCAAAACCGTTGGTTTTGATGAACCAACTCTTACTTGGATGGCTGAGATGGATCTTGTTGAAGATAGTGCCTACCAAGGCGCACTTGTCATCGTCTGTGATACGGCCAATACTGCTCGTATCGATGATAAGCGCTATAGTCAAGGTGATTTTCTCATTAAGATTGACCACCATCCAAATGATGATGTATATGGTGACCTATCTTGGGTGGATACTAGTTCAAGCAGCGCTAGTGAGATGATTACCCTATTTGCCCAAACAACCCAACTGGCCTTGTCAGATCGTGCTGCTGAGTTGCTCTTTGCAGGAATTATTGGTGATACAGGCCGCTTCCTTTACCCTTCTACGACTGCACGGACCCTCCGACTGGCGGCTTATTTGAGAGAACATAACTTTGACTTTGCGGCTCTCACCCGCAAAATGGACACTATGAGCTACAAAATTGCAAAACTTCAAGGCTACATCTACGACCATCTGGAAGTGGATGAAAATGGTGCTGCTCGCGTTACCCTGAGTCAGAAAATCTTAAAACAATTCAATGTTACCGATGCTGAAACTGCAGCCATTGTCGGTGCACCTGGACGTATTGACAGTGTGAGTCTCTGGGGGATTTTTGTGGAGCAGGCTGATGGCCACTACCGAGTTCGCTTACGCAGTAAAATCCATCCTATCAATGAAATCGCCAAGGAACATGATGGTGGAGGCCACCCTCTAGCAAGTGGTGCTAATTCCTATAGTTTAGAAGAAAACGAAATCATCTACCAAAAGTTAAAAAACTTGCTTAAAAACTGATAAAATACTTGCCAAACTTTTCAGAATCTGATAGACTAGTAAGGTAACAATCTATGGCTCGCAAAGAGACCATGGCAGAAAGGAAATATTGCAAAATGAAAAAAGATATCCATCCAGAATATCGCCCAGTTGTCTTCATGGACACAACTACTGGTTACCAATTCCTTAGCGGTTCAACAAAACGCTCTAACGAAACAGTTGAGTTCGAAGGCGAAACTTACCCATTGATCCGTGTGGAAATTTCATCAGACTCACACCCATTCTACACTGGACGTCAAAAGTTCACTCAAGCAGATGGACGCGTGGATCGTTTCAACAAAAAATACGGTCTCAAATAATGATAAAAAAGAACAGTTTCAACTGTTCTTTTTTTCTTCTTTTTATGAACCAATCACTACTACTTGCTATTTGTCAACCATCACGCTGACACTATAATTGATTTCAAACGGGGTTAAAAAATATCGAAAAGAAGCTTGATATTGAGAATGGTCAAGATGATTGAAACTACGTAGCCTAGGATTGTATTCCACTTGGCATTGGTAAATTCTCCCATCACTGACTTCTTAGAAGTCAGATAAATTAAGGGAAAAATTGAGAATGGAAGAGCGATTGAAAGAAAGACCTGTGAATAGACCAATAACTGATCTAAGGTCTTTTCTTGATGCCCAAACAAGACAGCGACTATCATCACAGGGAGCAAGGCAAAAATCCGTGTTCCGACACGAATAATCCACTGTGGTAATTTCATATGCAAGAAACCTTCCATAACAATCTGTCCTGTCAAAGTTCCTGTAATGGTCGAATTTTGACCACTTGCTAAGAGAGCTAAAGCAAACAAAGTTGACAGAGTTGAGCTGGCTATCGCTCCTGCTATTGTCGAATCCTGTAAAGCATTATACATTTGAGAGAAAGCTGAAATTTCAGACGCATGGCCAAAAAAGAGGGAGGCGCCTAAAATAAGAAGCAAGGAATTGACAACAAACGCTAGAGACAACTGAAGATTTGAGTCCCAGGTCATAAAACGGACAGCTTTTCGTATATCTTTCTTATCCTTATGGTTGATTTTTCTTGTTTGAGATAGGGATGAATGGAGATAGAGATTATGGGGCATGACTGTTGCTCCCACAATCCCTAAAGCCAAAGTCAGTTGACTCTCATGTCCTGGCAAGGGACTTTCAAATAAAGTCGAAGTCGGTAAATAGCCACCAAAAATCCCCTGCATACTTGGATTAGATAAAGCAACCAGATAAGAAAAGATACCTAAAATAGTTAAGATAAGGGTTGTAACAATAGCTTCAATCTTCTTGAACCCAAATTTCATCAACAAAAGCAAAAGAAATACATCTAAAACGGTTAGAAGTATCGCGACCATAATCGGTATTTTAAACAAAAGATTTAAGGCAATTGCTGAACCTATAACCTCAGCCAAATCTGTCGCCATTAAAGCTAATTCTAAAATCACCCATAGACTATAACGGAGCCACTTGGGGGCATGATGAGCTGTTGCCTGCGCTAAATCCATCCTCGTCACGATACCTAGCTTTCCAGCCATCTGTTGTAGCTGCATGGCGATGATGGATGAAATCAAAATAACAAATAAGAGACTATACTTATAGGAAGCACCTCCAACCACACTGGTAATCCAGTTTCCGGGATCCATATAACCAACTGCAACAAGAGCTCCAGGCCCTAAAAATGCTTTTAGATTTTGCCAAAAATGATTGTTATTCGGAGTTTCAATAGATTGATTGATCTCTGAAAGAGAGACCTTTTTGTAAGAAGACATCGGAATATTCACTTTCTAATCTTGTCTTTGCCTATTTTATTAATGGAGTTTTGAAAATATAATGAAAATAATTTCCTATTTCCAATTTATTCTTATTATATCACATTTTGAAATGATTCTTAAGGAAAGCATGATAGTTAAAAAAACTTTGCACTCTAGCTAGCCACGAGATGGTTTCTAGAGTACAAAGTTTTTTTATTAGACTTCCTGCGAAACTAGAATTCTAGTTCACAGTTGATAATTCCAGCAATCAAATTCATTCGTAATCCAAATCGTTTACGTCGATTTCGATAGGTTGTTGAAAACATTTTAAACGTTTTTACTTTGGCCAAAATATTCTCAACCTTGATTCTCTCTTGAGATAGCACATGATTATAGGATTTATCTTCAAGAGTTAGTGGCTTAAGTTTGCTTGATTTCCTCGGAATTTGCGCTTGTGAATACATCTTCATGATCCCTTGATAACCACTGTCTGCCAAGATTTTACCAGCTTGTCCGATATTTCTGCGACTCATTTTGAACCACTTCATATCATGGCAATAGTTCAACTGCAATATCCAAAGAAACAATTCTCCCTTGGCTTGTGACAATCGCCTGAGACTTCATAGCATGACATTTCTTTTTACCAGAATAATTGGCTAGTTGATTTTTTAGGACGATTGATTATTACCTCTGTTGCATCCACAATCACCGTATCCTCAGCACTAAGATGAGTTTTTGAAATCGTAAAGCCACTTTGAATAAGAGTTGCTTCAACCCATTGACTCCGACGGATTAAGTTGCTTTCGTGAATGCCAAAATCAGCCGCAATTTGTTCATAAGTGCGGTATTCTCCCATATATTGAAGAGTAGCCATTAGGAGGTCTTCTAGGCTTAACTTAGGGGTTCGTCCACCTTTTGCGTGTTTACGTTGATAAGTTGTTTTTAACACAGCTAACATCTCTTCAAAAGTAGTGCGCTGAACGCCAACAAGACGCTTAAATCGTGCATCACTTAATACTTTACTTGATTCATAATTCATAGTTTTATTGTATCATATTTTTGTTTCGCAGGAAGTCTACTTTTATTTTTCACTACCAAGCACAATTCTTAGATTCTCTCAGAAAAAGATTAGACTTTTAACCCCAAAATTGATAAAATAAAAAGGAAAATAAGATAAAAGGAAACTATAAATCACCATGATGAACATGCAAAACATGATGCGCCAAGCACAAAAACTTCAAAAACAAATGGAACAAAGCCAAGCTGAACTTGCTGCTATGCAATTTGTTGGTAAATCTGCTCAAGACCTTGTTCAAGCGACCTTAACTGGTGACAAAAAAGTTGTCAGCATTGACTTCAATCCAGCTGTTGTTGACCCAGAAGACCTTGAAACTCTTTCAGATATGACTGTTCAAGCTATCAACTCTGCTCTTGAACAAATCGATGAAACTACCAAGAAAAAATTAGGTGCTTTCGCTGGAAAATTGCCATTCTAAGCATAAGAAAAACAAGCATTCAAGAGAATACTTGCCTATCATGGGAGGAACAACTGTTCCTCTTTTTGCTTACTAAAAATTAAAGAATTCCATGGCCTGTTTGAACAGTAAATCCGTATACTCTGGGTCTTCTTGGGCAATGGTGACCTGATCTTGAATCATTTCCAAGTCATCCGTTATCATGCCGTCTGCACCCAAATGAACAGATTTATCAAAGGACTCTGAACTATTGATGGTCCACACGTACAATTTCTGATCGGTATTCCAAAGCTTGTTGACAAAATTTTCATCTAAAGTTGAATACTCCATGGTATAACCTGTAGCCTTGGTTCTTGGAAAAATACTATTGTAAGGTAGGATGAAATAGACTGGAATTTGAGTATCGTAGGCTAAAACCTGGTCAATCACATGATAGTCCAAGGATTGCATTTGGTGGCCATTCTGCTTAAGAACTGTTCCATATTTTTCCATAAATCGTTTCATCATATCTGGGCTATCTTTTCGACTAGTTTTAATTTCAATAAGGAGTTTTTGATGTAATTCATTGGCTTTATTGAGATAGTCATCAAAACTAGACACCTTGCTATGATAACCATTTTCTGAAATATCGAGTTTGGTCAATTCCTCCAAGGTTAAATCCTGAGGTTTGGCATTAACTCCTGTCAAATTCTTGATATTGGCATCATGCATCATGACAAACTGGCCATCTTTTGTTTCCTGAACATCCGTCTCAACGAAGTCTGGAGATAACTGAGCGGTTTTTTCTAGTGATTGGACGGTATTTTGCACACCATTCTTATTAGAAACTCCCCTGTGAGAGATAATCAAAGGTTTGTTGGCGACTGGAGCTTCTAAATAAACATAACCCTCAAGAGCGAAAAAGATAGCGGCACAGCCCATCACTCCCCATCTCATCCAGTGGTCTTTCTTTCTCCTTGGTGTGATTTCTAGTTCCTCCCCTGTCAAAAAGGAAACAAACTTAATGAGAAAGTAAGTCAAGGCCATATAATGGAAATTCTTAATCAAGACAAAGTTGATAATTCCCAGCACAAGAGATTCCTTATGGGTCAATCCATCCATCAGTACCTGACTTGCCAAGATTGGAATCAATAAAAGAATGAAAAATAGGTAGGTTTTGACGATAATCCAAAGCAAGTTCCAAATGTAAAACCAGGAGTGCTTTCTTGTCTTCTCTAGACTGTATCTGACTGCTTCTTTGACTGTTTTCTTCTCAAATAAAAGCTGAGGTAGAGCAAACATGAAACGCACTGAAATGTAAAATAGAAGTAAAGCCAGAATAGTAACCACTATACCTACTAGCCAATACTTGTCTTCCACATAATCAACGATAAAGTCTGGAATGACAATTTTATTGAGGTAGTAAATCTTTAAAATCTTTCGAATCAATGGAAAGAGCATCATGACATAAAAGAAGATAAAGGCTATCTTGGAAAGCGTCGCTTGCTTCATAAACAAGAAACTTTGATGAAAGACCTTACGACTGTACTCCAGCAAAGTTCTCTTTTCATGATAGAGGAGGTGCCGGGCTCCGATAAAGAGAAGTCCTATCTGGTAATAGGCGATCAGTAAATTAACGATTACCAAAATAAATAAAGCAAGACTAATAAATGGCGAACCCTTTATAATGGCAAAAATATTGTTGTAGGATAGAAAGAGATAACCTGTCTGACGGAGCAAAAGTCCAGCAATCCAAGAATTTGACGGTAACCAGACAAACTCAATCATCATAAAAGTCAAGAAAAATAGAAAAAGTATTTTATCTAGATTAAAGTATATTTGCTTAAAACCTAGATTTTTAGGTTTTTCAGGTTTCATAGGCACTCCTAGTCAAATAATTGAGACAAGTCCAAGCCTCCAAAAGGATTGTTTGAAAGACTACTTTCTGTCTCTAACAATTCTCTAGCTTGGTCTGACTCTAGAAAGGACTCGTAAACACGCGCTGTCATACGAGCATCCTCTAAGCTATTATGAGACTGACCTTGAAATCCAAGAAACGAGGCAACGGTTTGCAATTTGAGATTAGCAATACCATGTAAATCCGAACTCCGACGTTCAAAGGCTTCATCATACAAATCCACCTTATACTGCAGGCTGTAGTCTAAACCATGATCCGCTAAAATAGGTAGATCACTTTTAGCAGCATTGTATCCAACCATGGGTAAAAAACCCACAAACTCTTGGAAATCTTTTATGACTTTCTCCACTGGAGGAGCATCTTTTAAGGTCTCAGCCGTAATCCCAGTCAAACCATTGATAAAACTCTTTAGAGGCACACTAGTGTGGACATAGGAATCATAGGCATCGATTTCCTGGCCATCTCTAAAACGTACTGCCGATACTTGAATCAAGTGTGTTTGCCCTTCATGCTGATTAAATTCTAAATCAAAAGCAATGTAATCTTCTAATCGTTCCATTCTATACCTCTCCTATACTGTTATTTTATACTAATTCAAACCATGTCAACGTCGCCTTGCCGTACTCAAGTACAGCCTGCGGCTAGTTTCCTAGTTTGCTCTTTGATTTTCATTGAGTATTACTTGAGCAACTATACTATTTAGATTAGAAATAAAAGAAGCCATCAGGTTAGCATTTAACCTAAACAGCTCCTTGATTATCCTCCAAATAAACGAGCAAAAAAGCCTTTCTTAGTGGATTGGACTTCTTCTTTTGCTTGGTCCAGCTCTAGCTTAAGATTTTCTTGATCCTTCATGGCTTGAAGGGTCAATTGTTGCTGCTGATCGAGTTGTTTGTCTTTCTCAGCAATCTGACGGTCTTTGATACGCATCTGCTCGTCTTTTTCTGATAACTGACGATCCTTGGCTTTTAATTGTTCATAAAGACGAAGAATTTCTGCATTCTTCTCATCAACCAGAATCTCCATCAGTTCACGTTGCTTGACATCTTCACTGACAGGCTCATCTTCAAAAATCGTTTTTTTATAGATTTCTTCTAGCTTAATCAAGCCACTTCTGGTAACGACTGTTACCCCTTTGTCATTTTTATCTGTGTCTTCTTCTGGTAATTCTTTGACACGGTTATTGATTGCTTGACGAGATAATCCTAAAACCTCTGCAATCTCACTGACGGTCATTTCAATACTCATAATATCCTCTGAAACGTTTTCTAGCTTTTCTTTACTTAAATCTTATCATAAGCTAGAAAAACTGTCAAATTTCCGCTTAATCTAAAGCCTTCAAAAAGGCTAACAAGACTTGGGCAGAGCGACGTCCAGCTTCGATAATAAACTCATCAAAAGAGATGTTTGCTTCATGGTTGGCATTATCACTCATAGCTCGGATGACTAAAACTGGAAGATTAAGGGCATGCGCTGCCTGAGCAATAGCTGCCCCCTCCATCTCAACAGCTAAAACTTCTGGTAAATGGGACTTAATCGCTTCTATCTTGTCATTTCCTGCAACAAAACTATCTCCTGTAGCAATCAAACCAAGATGCCAGTTCTGGTCCAATTGAGATAAACTCTCTTGGATTTTGGCAACGAAGGTTTTATCTGATTCGAAATAAAGCGGTTGTTGCGCCATTTGTCCATAAGCGTAACCAAAAGCTGTGACATCCACATCATGATAAGCCAATTTATCAGCAATCACAACATCCCCAACAGCAATACCTTCTGCTACTGCCCCAGCTGATCCTGTGTTAATCAAAGCATCCACTTGAAAATGATCAGCCAAAATCGCCACACTCATAGCAGACATGACCTTACCAATTCCACTTTCTACAAGAACGACTTCATGAGAGGCAATAGTTCCTGTGTGATAGGTATTGCCTAAAACAACTTGCTCCTGGGCATTGTCTAAATGCTGGACCAGATAAGCCAGTTCTTCTGGCATAGCCGCAATAATTCCTATTTTCATTTCAATTCCTTTTCTATTACAAAAGTTTCATTGCTAAGACAAGCAAAATTAAGAGAAAGATGACTGCAAATAAGATTTTATTCAGTTTAGAATTGAAGACATTTCTCTTAGTATTTTCAATGCGACGGCTTTTATGAATAGACGGTTCGACCTGAATCTTCAAGGTTTCCTGGCTAAAACCATGATCCTTAGGATTGGCATAACCAAAACGGGAAGAAGAGGTTGGTAAAATTTTTGTCTCCTCATCATCTAGCAAAGGGGGACCTGAAATCTTTTCGCCTCTATTAGCTCTTTCAATCATTTCATCCGTTAATAAAGGTTTACCCATACTGACCTCCTCTATCTTTTCTGCAATTCCCAGTATTGAACAGCCATAATCGTCTTGGCATCACAGATATGACCTGATTGGATTAATTCCTTGGCTTCTTCTAAGCTCACTTCAAGAACTTCTAAGGTTTCATCCTCATCCTGCGGACGCGGATTTTCCACTTTAGTCAAATCGCTTGCTCGGTATAGTTTTAACTTTTCATTACAAAAGCCAATGGCCGAGTAAAAATCGTACAAGAGTTCTAATTTCCCTGTATAGGCTGTTTCTTCCTCTAATTCACGAAGTGCTGCTGCGACAGGGTCTGTGTTTTCTCCTACTTCCAATTTTCCGGCTGGAATTTCATAAGAGGCTGCTTCAATGGCTTTGCGGTACTGCTTGACCAAGATGAGTTTTTGCTCATCCGTTACAGCTAAAACACAGACAGCTCCATTGTGGAAAATCAAATCCCGTTGGGCAGTTCCCTTTCCTTCTGGTAATTCAACCTGATCTTGGACCAGTTTAAATATTGGTCCTTGATAGATCTCTTTTCGGCTTAGCGTTTTTTCTTCAAATTCCATGATAGGCTCCTACTGATTCTTAGGATGATGAGGAAGGCATGTTGCATATTCGTCTTTATTAACCTGACGACCGCGACCAATAGCAATAGCATCCGCCGGCACGTCTTTAGTAATAGTTGAACCAGCACCAACGAGAGAATTGTCACCAAGTTCTACTGGCGCAATAATGGTTGAATTTGAACCCACAAAGACATTGTTTCCAATGACTGTCTTGTATTTGTTTTTGCCGTCATAGTTGACTGTAATGGTTCCTGCACCAAAATTAACCTTGCTACCCACTTCACAGTTTCCGATATAAGTCAAATGACCAGCCTTGGTATTCTCACCGATAGAAGAACCTTTCACCTCAACAAAGTTACCAATATGAACTTGTGCACCTAGAGATGAACCTGGACGAATGTGGGCGTAAGGACCGACTGTTACACCGTCTGCAACACTGCTTTCCTCAATCATAGAATTGGTAATGACAGCTCCTGCTCCGATAGTGCTGTCCACTACATACGTTCCATTTGTCAAAACAGTCTCAGCACCAATTTTCGTATGCCCTTTCAAGGTAACATTGGCTTCGATTTGAACTTCCGGAGCAATCTCAACATCAATATCGATATAAGTTGCTTCTGGATTAACAAAGCTAACGCCATTGACCATGTGCTGCTGATTGATGCGACGACGCATGACTGACTCAGCTGTCGCAAGAGCTACACGGTCATTTACCCCAAGACTTTCATCAAAATCTTTCAAAGTATAAGCGCCAACTTTTTCACCAGCTTCACGGAAAATGCCAATGACATCTGTAATATAGTATTCGCCTTGAGCGTTATTGGTATTGATATTTTTCAAAGCCTCAAATAAACGCTCATTATCAAAGACGTAAGTTCCGGTATTAATTTCCTTGATTTGTTTCTCAAAATCTGTGGCATCCTTCTGCTCAACGATGCGAAGAACTTCAGCATTGTCATTACGAACAATTCGTCCATAGCCGAAAGGATTATCTGTTTCAGCAGTCAAGATAGTCGCTACATTTTTATGATTGATATGGAAATCAATCAAGTTTTTCAAGCTTTCACCAGTGATTAAAGGAGTATCTCCTGCAATAACCAAGGTGTGACCTGACAAACCTTCTAAGATTGGCTCTGTCATCATAACTGCATGGCCAGTCCCTAACTGTTCAGATTGAGTCACAAATTCTGTCTGTCCAGCCAAGACCTGCTCAACCAATTCCGCCTTGTGTCCTACAACTGTTACTGTCTTTTCAGGTTGGATAGCTCCCACACTACGGAAAACATGTTCCAACATAGAAATACCCGCAACCTTGTGCAACACTTTTGGCAAATCAGATTTCATGCGAGTCCCTTTACCCGCTGCTAAAATAATGGCATAATTTGACATAATCTTCTCTTTTCTCTAGAAATTCCCTTTTATTATACCATATTTCAAATCATTCCGCGCCCTTGAATGAAAAAATGCTCTAAAGTCCTTTATTAACCCATTTTTTGAGTATTTTTTTTGATTTTTTCTCATTTTTAAGGTAAAATTATGAGATATGAGAAAGAAAATAAATCCGCTTATTTTGTTTGGTTTTTTTGGGATTATGATTTTCATTTTAATCCTGAATCGCCCTCGTTTTGAGGACCATCCTGTAAAAACAAAGTCAAATATCGCGCAAGTAGAAACGCAAGCGCTACATAATATAGATAAACCGGTGATTGATGTTTCTGGTTGGCAACGTCCTGAGGAAATCAATTACGATACTCTCTCCCAAAACATTTCTGGAGCTATTGTTCGCGTCCATAGTGGTGCTCAAACGTCCAAAGAGAACGATGCTTCCTATGTTAATGGTGTTGATAAGGCCTTTAAAACCCATATCACTGAGTTTCAAAAACGAAATGTCCCAGTTGGTGTCTATGCCTATGTAGCCGGAAAAAATGTCCAGGAGATGGAAAAAGCTGCTGAGGTATTCTATAACGCCTCTTCTCCATACAGTCCAAGTTACTATTGGCTAGACGTGGAAGAAAAAACCATGTCTAATATGAACGACGGTGTTGAAGCCTTCCGAGCAAAGCTTGAATCACTGGGTGCTAAAAATATCGGAATCTACGTTGGGGTCTACTTCATGGAAGAGCACAGTATTGATACAGACAAGTTTACGTCTGTTTGGATTCCTTCTTATGGTTCTGACTCAGGATTTTACGAAGCTACTCCTAAAACTGATTTAGATTACGACATTCACCAGTACACGTCTAAAGGAAAAATTGCTGGCTTTGACCACGATTTGGATATCAACGTTATCTCTGCCTTAAAGAACAAAGAAGAAACCTTTAGAAAACTCTTTTTAAAACCTTAAAAGCATTTGTTTATCATTTGCTTTTTATTTTTGTGTTTGATTGTGATACAATATAGTAAGGATTTTTTGAAATAGAAATAGTTGGAGGAAAAATATGCTCTCATGGTTAGCACGTGTTATTAAAGGGATTGTCATTGCTCTTGGATTTATTCTACCGGGAATTTCCGGAGGGGTTCTAGCAGCAATCTTAGGAATTTATGAACGAATGATTGGTTTTCTTGCTCATCCCTTTAAAGACTTTAAAGAAAATGTTTTGTACTTTATTCCAGTTGCCATCGGTATGCTTCTGGGAATCGGCTTATTTTCCTACCCGATTGAATACCTGCTTGAAAATTATCAGGTCTTTGTCTTATGGAGCTTTGCGGGGGCCATCATTGGTACAGTTCCTAGCCTCCTCAAGGTATCAACTCGAGAATCTGACCGAGACAAGATTGATTTAGCTTGGTTCTGGACGACCTTTATCATTTCTGGATTAGGACTCTATGCCTTAAATTTTGTTGTTGGAACCTTAAGTGCCAGCTTTCTTAATTTCGTCCTAGCTGGTGCACTGCTGGCTCTTGGCGTATTAGTTCCTGGCCTCAGTCCATCAAAT